>NZ_KV812081.1:61419-129466 GCF_001813335.1 Neisseria sp. HMSC055H02
TACTGGTTTAAAGTTAATCCACTATATAATAAAGCACGCAAAACGCCCCGACTCAATCATCCAGTCTGTTTTTTTATTTCACTATATAACAAACCGCCCCCGCCTTCAATGCAACCACATTCCCAATTATCATTAAAATCCGATAGTTAAATCTGATTTAAGAGGATATGGGTCGTCTGAAAAAACGGTTTCAGACGATTTGAAGGAAGCATCAACATAAATAAACGCCTTATCAATATCCGAATATTCGAGAGTTGCTATAAAAAATCGTCTGAAAACTGGCTTCCCGTTTTCAGACGACCTTTGCTTACTCTTTGGCAAATTGCTGCGTAAAGCGGACAAATTCTTCTTTTTTCGCTTTTGCCTTGCCTGAATCGATGGCTGCTTCGGCGGCTTTGACACCGTCCGCCAACGAAGGCACGACATTGCCGGCATAGAGCGCGGCGGCGGCGTTGAGCAGGACGATGTCGCGTGCCGCGCCATGTTTGCCGCTCAACACTTCATCCATTTTTTCCAAAGACTCTTGCGCGTTGGCGACTTTGATTTCGTCCAAATCGCGGCGGATTTCGATACCGAAATCGGCGGGGCTGATGTCGTATTCGCGGATTTCTCCGTCTTTCAGCTCGGCAACGCGAGTTTTGCCCGTCAGCGTGATTTCGTCCAAACCGCCTTCGCCGCACACGACCAAAACGTGTTTGGAACCAAGCTGTTTCAATACGCGCGACAGGATGCCGCATAAGTCGATATGGAACACGCCCAAAAGCTGGTTTGGCGCGCCGGCGGGGTTGGTCAGCGGTCCCAAGATATTGAAAATACTTCTAAACCCGAGCGAACGGCGCACGGGCGCGACGTGGCGCATCGCGCTGTGGTGGTTTTGGGCAAACATAAAGCCCAAGCCTGTTTGACGGATGCTTTCGGCGACTTGCTCAGGCGTAATGTTCAACACCGCGCCCATCTGCTCCATCACGTCTGCCGCGCCGCTGGACGAGGAAACGGAGCGTCCGCCATGTTTGGCGACTTTCGCGCCTGCCGCCGCCGCGACAAACATTGAAGTCGTGGAAATATTGAAGGTTTTTGCACCGTCCCCGCCCGTGCCGACAATATCGACGAGGTCGTCTGAATTTTTCAGCGGCACTTTGGCGGCAAATTCGCGCATGACGGCGGCGGCGGCGGTGATTTCCGATACGGTTTCGACTTTAATCCGCAATCCGGTCAAGATGGCGGCGATTTGTTCGGGCGGCACCTGCCCGCTCATAATCTGGCGCATCAGGTCGGTCATTTCGTCGTAAAACAATTCGTTGTTGCTGATTAAGCGTTCGATGGCTTGTTGCGGTGTAATCATGGTTCAATCCTTTTTACGGGTATTTTTACGTCAAACGTCGTCTGAAAGTTTTCAGACGACGTTTGGTTTAAGCGGCGGACGCTTGGAAGTTTTTAAATTCTTCCAAAAAGTTTTTCAACATATCGTGTCCGTGTTCGGTCAACAGGGCTTCGGGGTGGAACTGCACGCCTTCAATGGCGTATTCCTTGTGTCGCACGCCCATGATTTCCTGATCTTCCGTCCATGCGGTTACTTCCAAGCAATCGGGCAGCGTATCGCGGGCGATGACAAGGCTGTGATAACGCGTGCAGGTAACGGGATTGGGCAAATCTTTGAACATGCCTTTGTTCAAATGGAACACGGGCGAAACTTTGCCGTGCATCAGCGTTTTTGCCCGCACCACATCCCCGCCAAACGCTTCGCCTATCGTCTGATGCCCGAGGCACACGCCCATAATCGGCAGCTTGCCGGCAAAATGGCGCATGGCGGCGACCGAAATGCCCGCTTCTTTCGGCGAACAAGGACCCGGCCCGATAACGAGATATTGCGGTTTCAAAGCCTCGATTTCTTCGAGCGTAATATCGTCGTTGCGGCGGACGACGACTTCCTGACCGAGTTCGGCGAAATATTGGACGATGTTGTAGGTGAAACTGTCATAGTTATCAATGAACAAAAGCATGAGTGTGCGGCCTTTTAGGGTTGTTTGACGGCGGCGATGTTTTCGGGCGAATTGATAAACGCCCACATCTGCTCTTCGGTTCGGAAAACGCCGTTACGGACAATATAATGCAGCGGATGCTTAATCAGCGCATCCGCTTTGCGGACAAATACACGCATATTGCTGCTGTTTGCCGCCATTTCCAACACTTTGGCGGCAAAAGCGGGGCGGTGCAGCTTGTCGTGCATCAGCGGATGGCGGGCGATGTATTCGTTCAGAGGCTTGCCGCTGCTGTGGAAATCCGTGTGCAGCGGGTCGAGGAATACAATAAAAAAAGGCATCTTGCCCAAATAATCGTCTGCATCGTTCATAAGCGTTTCGGACGGAATATTTATATCGACATAATATCACAGTTAACCGCGATTCTTGATTCCAATCAGGTCGTCTGAAACATCGCTTGCCTCCTTCCGAAATATTCACTTAAAATCAGTCTTACATTCCAAAAAGAGATTTGCTTATGGGTTTCAAACTTACTCCGATTGATGTTGTTGATGACATCAGCCGCGAAGATTTTTATCAGAATTATCTCAAGCCGCGCCGTCCCGTCGTGATCAAAGGACTGACCCGCAACTGGCCTGCCCGTGACAAATGGTCGCTGGACTATATGAAAGAAACCGTCGGCGATATCGTCGTCCCCTTGTACGACAGTGCCAAAGCCAACCCTTCCGCGCCGATTAACGCCGCCAGTACGGAAATGCGCTTTAGCGATTATATCGATCTGATCAAACGCGAACCGACGGATTTGCGGATTTTCTTATTTGACCCCATCAAACACGCTCCCGCCTTGCTGAACGACTACGTTTTCCCCAAAGAGCTGATGGGAGGATTCTTAGACCGTTACCCTACTCTATTTTTCGGCGGTGCAGGTTCGGAAACCTTCCTGCACTACGACATTGATATGGCGCACATCTTCCATACGCATTTCGGCAAGAAACACATCATCTTGTTCGATTACAAATGGAAAGAGCGCCTGTTCCGCATTCCTTTCGCCACTTACGCGCTGGAAGACTACCACGTCGACAACCCCGATACGGAACGTTTCCCCGAGCTTGAAGGCATCGAAGGCATCGAATGTTTCTTGGAATACGGCGACACCCTGTTCATGCCGACCGGCTGGTGGCATTGGATGAAATACCTTGACGGCTCATTCTCCATCTCCCTGCGCGCATGGGATGAAAGCTGGGCGGTTAAGGCGCATAGTTTGTGGAACCTGACCGTACAGCGCAAGTTCGACGACTTCATGAAAGCCCGCTTTAAAGCACGCTACATGAATTGGAAAGAACAGCTTGCCTGCAAACGCGCCCGCCGCGCATGGGAACGCGGCCTGCCTCGTTAAAACACGCTTAAAGGTCGTCTGAAAACGGTATTTCAGACGACCTTTTTATTGACATCTTTTTCTCTATCAATACTCAGGCATCATCTCACCTTCACCGCCCATACTGTTTGCCGCATTAACCCGTTCCTGCGCGGCTTTCACTTGATTTTCCAAACCCTTAATCCGTTCTTGATAACGGGCGTAGTTGCGCTCGTTGCCATAACGGACCTGTTTGCCCTCTTCCAGATTTTTCTGTGCCTGAGCCAATTCGTCTTGCGCCGAAGATGAACCGGGCATTGCGCCGGCCGGTGGAGGCGGCATTTGTTCGGAAGGAGCGTTTCCTGAAGCAGCGCTTGCTGATGCCGAGTGTGCGGACGGTGCGGCGGAGGTATAAACCGAAGGTCTGCCGATATTGCCCGGTTTGCAGTTTTTGCCGCCGGTCTGCGTATAGGTTTTACGTCCCGATTTGTCGATACACTCAAACACAGGTGATGCCGTCGTAGCGGCGGAAAATGCGAGCAGTAATGTGCTTAAAATCAATTTATTCATTCTTATACCTTTCATCAAATCATCAAAACCATATCCACCATGCCACCAAAGCAATGATCATCACCAAATTCGCAATAATAATCGGCTTCCATTGCCGAGGTGCGTGGCGTAATTCTGCGCCTGAACGTGTGCGGCGGATGTAGAAAAACGGACTGAGCAGCATGGATGCGGCGCACAACAGAATAATCACGGCGTAATAGATTTTTTCGGTTTCCATTTCCTCCGCCCCGTTTCAGACGACCTATACAAAATATGCTACAATCGCCGGCGATTATAACACCCTGTTTATCTATATTTATAAAGGTTTTACCAATAATGATTTCTACCAACGGCATTACCATGCAGTTCGGCGCGAAGCCGCTGTTTGAAAACGTATCCGTCAAGTTCGGCGAAGGCAACCGCTACGGCTTGATCGGTGCGAACGGTTCGGGCAAATCCACCTTCATGAAAATCCTTGGCGGCGATTTGGAACAGACTGCGGGCGAAGTCGCGATTGAAAACGGCGTGCGTTTGGGTAAATTGCGCCAAGACCAGTTTGCCTACGAAGACATGCGCGTGCTGGACGTGGTGATGATGGGGCATACCGAAATGTGGGCGGCGATGACCGAACGCGACGCGATTTACGCCAATCCCGAAGCCACCGAAGACGACTACATGAAAGCCGCCGAACTGGAAGCCAAGTTCGCCGAATACGACGGCTACACCGCCGAAGCGCGCGCCGCCGAACTGTTGAGCGGCGTGGGCATTTCTGAAGATTTGCACAATGCGACCATGGCGGAAGTCGCCCCGGGCTTCAAGCTGCGCGTATTGCTGGCGCAAGCCCTGTTCTCCAAACCTGATGTTCTCTTGCTTGACGAGCCGACCAACAACTTGGACATCAATACCATCCGCTGGCTGGAGGGTGTGTTGAACCAATACGACTCCACCATGATCATCATCTCGCACGACCGTCACTTCTTAAACGAAGTCTGCACGCACATGGCGGATTTGGACTACAACACCATCACCATCTACCCGGGCAACTACGACGACTACATGCTCGCCTCCGCCCAATCGCGCGAACGCGCCCTGAAAGACAACGCCAAGGCAAAAGAGAAACTGCAAGAGCTGCAAGAGTTCGTCGCCCGCTTCTCCGCCAACAAATCCAAAGCCCGCCAAGCAACCAGTCGTCTGAAACAGGCAGACAAAATCAAAGCCGAGATGGTCGAAGTCAAGCCTTCTACCCGCCAAAACCCTTATATCCGCTTTGAAGCCGATGAAAAAGCCAAGCTGCACCGTCAGGCGGTTGAAGTCGAAAATTTGGCCAAACGCTTTGAAACCCAGTTGTTCAAAAACCTGAGCTTCATCCTCGAAGCCGGTCAGCGCCTCGCCATCATCGGCCCCAACGGTGCGGGTAAATCCACCCTGCTGAAACTACTCGCCGGCGCATTCAAGCCCGAATACGCCGAAGGCATCGCCCCCGATGCAGGTACCATCAAATGGGCGGAAAAAGCCAACGTCGGCTATTACCCGCAAGACCACGAAAACGACTTCGATGTCGATATGAACCTGAGCGAATGGATGCGCCAATGGGGCCAAGAAGGCGACGACGAACAAGTCATCCGTGGCACTTTGGGGCGTTTGCTCTTCGGCAGCAACGACGTGGTGAAAAAAGTGCAGGTTCTCTCCGGCGGTGAAAAAGGCCGTATGCTCTACGGCAAACTCCTGCTGCTGAAACCCAATGTGCTGATTATGGACGAACCCACCAACCACATGGACATGGAAAGCATCGAATCGCTGAACATGGCGCTGGAGAAATACAACGGCACGCTGATTTTCGTGTCGCACGACCGCCAGTTCGTCTCCTCGCTCGCCACCCAGATTATCGAGCTGGACGGCAAGGGCGGTTACGAACACTATCTGGGCGATTACGAAAGCTATCTGGAGAAAAAAGGCTTGGCTTAATTACGCCGTTTTAATCAATGTCTGAAACACCAACGTCGTCTGAAAGACTGTATCTTTCAGACGACGTTTATTTTTTAAAATCCGTTTATAAAATGTTTAAACAAGTTGCATCTACTTCGGTTGCCTATGATGGAAATAAGCAGGCATATATCGTGTTACCAAACTTGCGCTGCCATTCATCTTATTGACAGGAACTAATCCAAGTTTCTGAAGTTTCAGCCATTTCCAATATTTCTAAAATATCAGAGAAATCATAAGCAACAACAAAAGGTCGCCTGAAAACCCAAATCCAAGTTTTCAGACGACCTTTTCATATCAACCGATTATTTAAGCAGCAAAGCGTTTGGCGACTTCGTCCCAGTTGACGATTTCCCAGAAACCTTTCAGGTAGTTGGGGCGGCTGTTGCGGTAGTCGATGTAGTAGGCGTGTTCCCATACGTCGCAGGTCAGCAGCGGAGTGTTTTCAGTGGTCAGCGGAGTTGCCGCATTGGAAGTGGAAACCAAATCCAATTCGCCGGCAGGGGTTTTCACCAGCCATGCCCAACCTGAACCGAAAGTGCCTGCCGCGCAAGCATTGAAAGCTTCTTGGAATTTCTCGAAGCTGCCCCATTTGGCGTCGATGGCGGCGGCCAGCTCGCCGGAAGGTTTGCCTTGACCTTTGGGCGTAAAACCCAGCCAGTAGAAGGTGTGGTTCCAAGTTTGGGCTGCGTTGTTGAACACGCCGCCTGAAGATTTTTTCACAATCTCTTCCAAAGGCAGGTTTTCAAATTCGGTACCTTTGATTTGATTGTTCAGATTGGTGATGTAGGTTTGATGGTGCTTGCCGTAGTGGTACTCCAAAGTCTCTTTGCTCAGATGCGGGGACAATGCGTCCAGTTCATAAGGCAGTTGTGGCAGCTTATGTTCCATTTTAGTGCTCCTAAATTATTTGTTTTTGGTAGTGTCCGCTGCTCGGTATAAACCGGACAGCTTCGTTATTTTACCTGCTTTAAATCAGAGAAACCAGTTAAACTTGCGCTGCGCTATAATAACGGTTTCCAATTTCCATTCACTTAGGATTGCCGCCATGAACGATTATCCCGATACGTCGTCTGAAGACCGCGAAGTCAGCGCGTTGTCGCTGCCGCCGCATTCGATGGAGGCGGAGCAATCCGTTTTGGGCGGTCTTTTGCTCGAGAATTCGGCTTGGGACAGAATCGCCGATGTGGTTACCGGTGAAGACTTCTACCGACACGAACACCGCCTGATTTTCCGCGCCATCGCCAATCTGATTAATGAAAGCCGTCCTGCCGACGTGATTACCGTTCAGGAAAGTTTGGAGCGTAACGAAGAATTGGAGGCGGCGGGCGGATTCAATTACCTGATTACTTTGGCGCAAAACACGCCGTCCGCTGCGAATATCCGCCGCTATGCCGAAATCGTGCGCGAGCGTTCCATTATGCGCCAACTTGCCGAAGTCGGGACCGAAATCGCCCGTAGTGCCTACAATCCGCAAGGCAGGGATGCGGGGCAGCTTTTGGATGAAGCGGAAAACAAGGTATTCCAAATTGCGGAAAGTACGGCTAAATCCAAACAAGGTTTTCTCGAAATGCCTGCGCTTTTGAAGGAAGTAGTCGAGCGCATCGACATGCTTTATTCACGCGATAATCCGGATGAAGTTACCGGCGTGTCAACAGGGTTTATCGACTTGGATAAAAAAACCTCAGGTCTCCAGCCCGGTGATTTGATTATTGTGGCAGGTCGTCCCTCTATGGGTAAAACTGCCTTTTCCATCAATATCGCGGAACATGTTGCCGTAGAGGGCAAGCTGCCTGTCGCCGTATTTTCGATGGAGATGGGCGGCGCGCAACTGGTGATGCGTATGTTGGGTTCGGTGGGCAGGCTTGATCAGAGCGTCTTGAAAACAGGCAGATTGGAAGATGAACACTGGGGTCGTCTGAACGAAGCAGTAGTCAAGCTTTCCGATGCGCCTATGTATATTGACGAAACACCGGGCTTGACCGCGCTCGAATTGCGCGCCCGCGCCCGTCGTCTTGCGCGCCAGTTCAACGGAAAATTGGGCTTAATCGTGATTGACTACCTGCAATTAATGGCAGGCTCAGGCCGTTCGGACAACCGCGCCTCAGAACTCGGCGAAATTTCGCGCTCCCTCAAAGCCTTGGCGAAGGAGCTGCAAGTTCCCGTTATTGCTTTGTCGCAGTTGAGCCGTACCGTAGAGCAGCGTACCGACAAGCGCCCAATGATGTCCGACTTGCGGGAGTCTGGTGCCATCGAGCAGGATGCCGACCTGATTATGTTTATGTACCGCGACGAATACTATAACCAAGAATCGCCCATGAAAGGCCTTGCGGAATGTATTATCGGTAAACACCGTAACGGTCCTGTCGGGAAAGTATTCCTCACTTGGATGGGACAATTTACCAAATTCGACAATGCAGCCTACGTACCCGAATCCGCATTGATGGAAGATTGAGACAAATCAGCCTAAAAACCAAGCAAATTTCATATTTTATTAGGCAATTCATCCCAATATCGTTTAGAATGAGCCAAACCGCATAATTCCGGCGATAAAAATATTCTAAGCCGGATGATAAAACACATTACTTAACTCCAGACGTTTTTACTACTCATGTACGCACAACAAAAAGGTTTTACCTTAATCGAATTGTTGGTCGTGATCGCTATTACCGCCATCATGGCCACTATCGCCCTTCCCAATATGAGCGAATGGATTGCCTCCCGCCGCGCTGCCAGTCAGGCAGAGCAGGTGGCAAACCTCTTGCGCTTTGCAAGAGCCGAAGCAGTCCGCCTCAATCTCCCTGTCTATGTCTGTCCCGTAAAAGTTAGAAAACACGGCTTGGCTGACGGCACATGCGACAGCAGCCAAAAAAGCAGCGGCCTGCTCGCCTATGCCGATACAAATCGGGACGTAGCCTATAAGAATGACACAAGCGATATTTCTTTGCGCTCCATAGTCCTCAACGGTACCGACCCTGCCAAAGTTTCCCATACATTCCAACACGTCGCATTTGGAAAAGATAATGCCGATGACGGTGAGGCCGTATTTTGGTCATTTATGCCCAACGGCACATTCGGCTATACCGCCTCTAAAACACTGGATAAATCAACAACTTTCAAATACGCCGACGGCTACATCAAAATCAGCATGACCGATTCCGCCGCAACGACTGAAGAAACCAAAAAATCCCGCGCCAGTATCGTCCTTATCGACAGCAGCGGTCGAGTCGAAATCTGCGCCAAATCAGATTCGCGACCCCTTTGCCAATATTCAGAATCTCAAAGTCCCGAACCCAAAAAATAAAAATACCATCCTATGAAATACATAACATTACATACAAAAGGTCGTCTGAAAACGAGCAAAGCGAGTTTCGCCAAAACCCGTTATTCAGATTTTTCCAAACCTAACCAAGCAGGTATGACTTTAATTGAAGTCTTGGTCGCCATGTTCGTCCTCGCAATCGGCGTACTCGCCCTACTCGCCATCCAGTTGCGTACCGTTTCCAGCGTACGCGAAGCGGAAGGGCAAACCATCGTATCCCAGCTTACCCAAAACTTAGTTGAAGGTATGCTGATTAATCCAAGGCTGGAAGAATGCACTCGTAACAATGGTCAGCGTGGATTTTGTAAAACATACATTGATTATTACATTACTGCCGGCTCTAGTGATAATCCCAAAAACGAAAAATTAGATCCCACAACCAGCATGAGCAAAAAAAGTTTAGCAAAAGCACAGATCGCACAATTCGATCAAGCCTTGCGTGCTGCTTTACCTGAATCCGAATTTCATTATGAAATCTGCCGAGACAGTTCTAATGAAGAGCCTACTTACGATGGATCATTTAATTCTCATTGTGACAAAAAGGCAGATGCTGATACTGTTATTAAAGTGTTATGGCTTAAAGATGCAGAAAGCGACAAAGCAGCAAGCGGCAAATCCGATGAACCAATTGTTTACACCTACCAAGTACGCGTAAGGGAAAGATAATGAATAATAAAAACCGCCCACACATTCCGGTAAAAACAGGTATGCAAGGCTTCAGCCTGATTGAATTCCTTGTAGCAAGCGCATTGAGCATGATAGTCCTGCTGGCCGTCAGCTCGGGCTATTTTACCGCCCGCAGCCTGAACACCGCTGCAACCTCCCGTCTAAACGTCCAACAGGATTTGCGCAACGCATCCAACCAAATTGTGCGTGATGCCCGTATGGCTGGTAACTTTGGCTGTTTCAATATGTCAGGCTTCGATGACCAAGTCGTTATTCAAGATTTCGGTTCCGCAGATTTATTCAAACTCAAGGGTACTGGATCAATACTTCCCGCTGTCAGAGAAACAGACTCTTTAGGCTTAAAGGACTTTACACCGAGTGGAAAAGCACTGATTTTCCAATACGGCATAGATGCCCAAGATCCGCCTGCAGAAACTGCAGTTGCCAGCAATTGTACTAACATTACCAAGCCAGGAACGAAAATCACCGATGGTAAAGCAGCTTTAAAGTCAGATAGTTCCCAAGCAGGCAATATCTCAATCATGAAACATGAGGTAAATGCTTACGCTGTTGGTAAAGTAGATGGGCAAGAAGGTTTGTACCGTTTCCAACTGGCTGACAACGGTACATGGAGTAATCCGCAGTTGCTGATTAAGGGAATAAAAAATATGGACATCCATTACTTTTATACTGAAGAATGCCCTGAGACCTTTGAAGGAAGTGAAGCCGCATCAGCCCCTACCCCCACCACTGCTGGAAATGCACAAAATCAGGGAACAAGTCAGGAAAAAGACGAAAAATTCAAATATACTAAAGAATTTTCCAATAAAGAAACACCTGCCTCCATCGAGATCCTGTTGAACGGAGGTAACAGTATCAATGTAGGCAAAAACAATGATAAAAATGAAGTCCAAATCTATCGAATCAACGCGACTGTACGCGGAGGAAACAAATGCGCAGACCGATTACTTTAAACCATCCTGCTAAAGCCTCTGCACAAACAGGCTTCGCATTATTCATCGTCCTGATGATCATGATCGTCATCGCCTTGCTCGTCGTTACTGCGACCCAGTCCTATAATACCGAGCAGCGTATCAGTACAAATGACGCCGACCATAAATTTGCTACCACGCTTGCGGAAGCGGCATTGCGTGAAGGTGAGAACTATATTTATTCTATTGAAGATGGAACAACAACCTTTGATGATGATTGTACAAATGGCCTTTGTAAAGCGAAATCACTCCCCGCGTCGAAGCCCAATGAACCATATACCACCACCACAGGCAAAGTAATAGTAGAAGGGAATTCCACTGAAGAGGCTTGGCATAGAGAATGTGGCAAAGATAAAGTTAAGTGCATTGATATTAACGGTATCCCCTATCCTGGCAAAAATAGCGGAGCTAAAAAAAATTGCAGACCTAAAAAAGATGCGTGTTACATCATCGAATACCTAAGCACCAATTCTACCGACAACCGTACCATTTATCGCGTTACCGCCAAAGCATGGGGAAAAAACGAAAATACGGTAGTTATGCTGCAATCCTATGTGGCCAACGAATAAATAGATAAAATCATGAATACGTCTATCACTAAAGTTCAAGGGTTTACGCTGGTCGAGATGCTGATTGTCGTTGCTATCATCGGCATCCTCAGTACCATCGCTTACCCTTCCTATATCCATTACATCGAACGCGGCTATCAATCTCAAGCGCATACGGAACTGCTTGCTATTAACAATGCCTTAAAAACCGAATTAGTCAAAAATCCTACCCTTAAAATAAAAGATGAAATTGAGGGAGATACGGGATTGGTTAAGACCTACAAAGCTGCGCCCGAGGTCGCTGCCAAATACGACTTCAGCGGTGAAATGAAAAATAAGGACGCTAAAAACAGCAGGGCTTATTATCTTTTCGCCACTCCGAAAACCGGTACTGATTACAAACTTTCCGTTTGGATGGACAGCTTGGGCAATGCCTATAAATGTACTGATGCAGAATCGGCTAAAACCAAGTCAACAAGCAAAAACGGCAATACAGGCTGTGAACAGGTAGGTTATAAAAAATAGAGAACTAAATCGGCTCTTTTATTTGCTTTTAAGCCTTAAGATCTATTTTGTTAAAATTTAGTTTCGTCGAATAATATCGGCTATCCATATTCCAAAATATAGCGATAAAGCAAACAAAGGTCGTCTGAAAACACATTTGGTTTTCAGACGACCTTTTTCTATTCCAACAATCAAGCCAAGCTGACTTCCAAATTGTCAATCAGGCGCGTCGTTCCCAAGCGGGCAGCGGCGAGGACGACGAGGGCTTTGTCGCCGGTGCGGGCGACGGCGAGGCTTTCGGCATGGCGGATTTCGACGTAATCAACCACCCAGCCGGCTTCGGTCAGGCGGCGGACGGTTTCTGTTTCCAGTCCGACATAATCGAGATTGCCGTTTTTGAGTTCGGCGGCGACGCGCTGCAATTCGCGGTACAGACGCGGGGCTTCGGCGCGCTCGGCTTCACTGAGGTATTGGTTGCGGCTGGAAAGCGCGAGTCCGTCAGGAGCGCGTCCGGTATCGACGGGAACGATGTCGATATTGAAATTCAGGTCTTCGACAAAGCCTTTGATAATCGCCAACTGCTGGTAGTCTTTTTTGCCGAAGCAGGCGGTATCGGGTTGGACGATGTTGAACAGTTTGCTGACGACAGTAGCGACACCGCGGAAATGACCGGGGCGGAATTTGCCGCACAATTCGTTTTGGAGGTTGGGCGGTTCGACGTTGAAACGTTGCTCGACATTGGGATACAGCTCTTTTTCGTCGGGCGCGAACACGACAGCTACGCCTTCGTTGGCGAGTTTGTCGGCGTCTTGCTGCAAGGTGCGCGGGTATTTGTCGAAATCCTCGCCCTGTCCGAATTGTAGGCGGTTGACGAATATGCTGACGACGACGTTGTCGGCGCGTTTTTTGGCTTCGCGAACGAGGGCGAGATGGCCTTCGTGCAGATTGCCCATAGTCGGCACAAGGGCAACGCTGCCTGCGTTTTTGCGCCATTCGCGTAATTCTTTAATGGTATGAATGATTTGCATGGTGGAAAATGTCCTTTATCTTTTTCGGGATTGCGGCGCTCAGCCGCTGTATTTTGTCAGCCCGAAAATCACGCGCCGATTATACGCTGGGAACACGGACAAACAAAGGTCGTCTGAAATTCGGTTTTCACGATGAAAACCTTTTCAGACGACCTTTTTCAGTTGAGGGTATCAAGCAAACGAATGTTCCGCAGCGGGAAAGGTTTTGGCTTTGACTTCATGGACATAGGCTTCAACGGCGGTTTGGATGCTGTCTTTGCCCTGCATGAAGTTTTTGACGAATTTGGCGGTTTTGCCCGGAAAAATGCCGAGCATATCGTGCATGACCAAAACTTGTCCGTCGCAATCCACACCTGCGCCAATACCGATGGTCGGGCAAGAGACGGTTTCGGTTACTTTTTTCGCCAATTCCGCCGGCACGCATTCCATCAATACGATGGCAGCACCCGCTTGGTCGTGTGCTTTCGCATCTGCCAACAAGGCTTCCGCCTTATCGCCCCGCCCCTGCACTTTATATCCGCCAAACGCAAACACGGACTGCGGAGTCAAGCCGATATGGGCGCAGACGGGAATGCCGCGCATTTGCAGGAATTCGGTGGTTTCCGCCATCCAAACGCCGCCTTCGAGTTTGACCATATGCGCGCCCGCCGCCATCAGTTCGGCAGCGGCGGCAAACGCCTGTTCTTTACTCTGCTGATACGCACCAAAAGGCAAGTCGCTGACAATCATCGCGTTTTCCGTACCGCGCGCGACGTTTTCGGTGTGGTAACACATATCGCGCAGGCTGACGGGCAGCGTGGATTTTCGCCCCTGCACAGTCATGCCCAAGGAATCGCCCACCAGCAAAACATCGACTCCGGCGTTATCCATCAACGCGGCAAAGCTGGATTCATAGGCGGTCAGCATGGCGATTTTTTCGCCTTCTGCCTTCATCTTTTGCAGTGTGTTCACAGTAATCATTAGAATGTGTTCCGCCTTTTTCAGACGACCTTTTAGATTAAAACGGGCTATTATAGTGAAATGCCCGCCGCCCTGCCACCCGAACGGCAAACGCAAAACAGCCCGACTGCTTTGACAATCGGGCTGTTTGATTGGTGCCGGCACCAAGAGTCGAACTCGGGACCCCCTGATTACAAGTCAGGTGCTCTACCAACTGAGCTATACCGGCTTACTGAAATACCTTGCGGCACCTTCAGCGATAAACTGGTGCCGGCACCAAGAGTCGAACTCGGGACCCCCTGATTACAAGTCAGGTGCTCTACCAACTGAGCTATACCGGCAAAGAAGCCGAATTATGCCGTTAACTGCCCCGCTTGGCAAGAGCCTGTCGCCCACAAAGTAAATTTTTATAAAAAATATCTGATTTAAAAAGAAATTTATTTCAAGCGTAATGATTACCCCATATATGAACCAAGCCGCTCAGGCATATAGCCGAAAGGTCGTCTGAAAAACAACCGCACAAAAAGCATTTCAGACGACACTCTGATAAAATACCCCCCTTTCCCCTCCATCCGTCCACATCATGCCACGACACCCCTACCGCCGCCTGCGCCCCGCCAAGTCCGACCTGCCCGAAGTCGGCATTTCCGAAGAAGGCAACATCCGCTCGTTGCATTTGGGCAGCGACACCATCCAAAGCTCGATGAACCTCGACCATCCCGCCGAACTGGTTTTGTCGTACAGCCGCGCGATGATGGGCTGGCTTCTGTTTGCGGAAGAAACGCCGAAACACATCACCCAAATCGGCTTGGGCGGCGGCTCGTTCGCGCGCTGGATAGACAGCTACCTGCCCGACACCAAGCAAACCGCCGTGGACATCAACCCGCAGGTCATCGCCGTCGCCCGCAGCCTGTTCGAGCTGCCGTTTGAAGGGGAAAACTTTGAAATCGTCGAAGCGGACGGCGCGGAATACATCAAAGTGTTCCGCCACAATACCGACGTGATTTTAGTGGACGGCTTCGACGGCGAACAAATCATCGACGCACTGGTGGAAGAACCCTTCTTCCAAGACTGCCGCCACGCCCTCTCGCCCGACGGCGTGTTCGTCACCAACTGGTGGAGCGGCGACAAACGCTACCAACGCTTTATCGAACGCCTACTCAACGTCTTCGAAGGCCGCGTGCTGGAACTGCCCGCCGAAAGCCACGGCAATATGGCGGTGATGGCGTTCCAAAGCAGCCCGAAAGAGCAAAACCTCGACAAGCTGAAAAAGCGCGCGGAAAAGTTAAGCGGACAATACGGCTTGGATTTCAAACGGATGTTGAGCGATTTGAAAGCAAACAACCCCAACAACGGCAAACATTTTTATCTGTGAGATGAGCAGGTCGTCTGAAAACCTAAAGCCGCCGATACATAAAATTTCAGACGACCGCCATTTATCCGCTCTTCCTTATCCGTTCATTTCATATCTGAATTGGGCTATAATACCGCCCGACACACACCATTCCGCAAAACATCCTCCCCATGCAACTCACCGCCGTCGGACTCAATCATCAAACTGCGCCCCTGAGCATACGCGAGAAATTAGCATTCGCCGCCGAGCATCTCCCCGATGCCGTTCGCGCTTTGGCACACAGTCCGACCGCTGACGAAGCCGTCATTCTGTCTACCTGCAACCGTACCGAACTCTACTGCGTCGGCGATACCGAGCGGATTATTGAATGGCTCGCCGAATATCATAATCTTCCTATCGAAGAAATCCGTCCCTACCTCTACACTTTAGACAACAACGAAACCATCCGACACGCCTTCCGCGTAGCCTGCGGGCTGGATTCCATGGTGTTGGGGGAACCGCAAATCCTCGGACAAATCAAAGATGCCGTCCGTATCGCCCAAGAGCAGGAAAGCATCAATTCACACCTCAATGCGCTGTTCCAAAAAACCTTCTCAGTAGCCAAAGAAATCCGTACCGATACCGCCGTCGGTGAAAATTCCGTATCTATGGCATCCGCCTCGGTCAAAATGGCGGAACAAATTTTCCCTGATATTGCCGATTTGAATGTTTTATTTATCGGCGCAGGCGAAATGATTGAACTGGTGGCCACCTACTTTGCCGCGAAAAACCCCAAACTGATTACCGTTGCCAACCGCACCCTGCCCCGTGCACAAGAATTGTGCGATAAACTCGGCATTACTGCCGAACCTCGCCTGCTGACCGACCTGCCTGAAATTTTGCACGAATACGATGTCGTCGTTTCTTCAACTGCCAGCCAGCTTCCGTTGGTCGGCAAAGGTATGGTTGAACGCGCTTTGAAACAACGCCATAACATGCCCGTTTTCCTATTGGATTTGGCCGTCCCCAGAGACATCGAAGCAGAAGTGGGCGGACTTGGAGATGCCTATCTCTATACCGTCGACGATATGATGAACATCGTCCAAAGCGGTAAAGAATCACGGCAAAAAGCCGCCGCAGCCGCCGAAGCCATGGTTGAAGAAAAAGTCAGTGAATTTATCCGACAACAAAAAAGCCGCCAAAGCGTCCCGCTTATCCGCGCACTTCGCGACGAGGGCGAGCGCGCCCGCAGACAAGTGCTGGAAAATGCAATGAAGCAATTGGCAAAAGGCACATCCCCAGAAGAAGTCCTCGAACGCCTCTCTATCCAACTGACCAACAAACTGCTCCATTCCCCTACCCGAACCCTCAATAAAGCAGGCTCGACCGACAGTGATCTTGTAGAAGCCGTCGCCCAAATTTATCATTTAGACAAAAATGATTGAAGCTATAAAATATAAAGGTCGTCTGAAATCTCAAATAGCGTTTCAGACGACCTGGTATTTTCAAAAATAGCCAAGGCCTTTGCGAAATAAACCTTTTTACCCAACAGTTAAAATTCCAACACAGATTTCCGGCTGTTTCCATTGTCCGAGCAGGACGGCTTTGAATGTGGCCAAAAACGGATAGGCGGGATGGCCGCGGTGGTTTTAAGGTAACGGATTCCTTGATAATTCAGGAATTGTTAGATCGGTTGCCAATCAATCACCTGATCCAACTTCGACAGTGGGGGAACAGTCGATATGTTTGGCTATCATGGCTTGTGCGGGTTGCCGGAAGAAGATGCTCATAGAAAATCCCCTAAATATCTCGGTGGGAATTTAGGGGATTTGGAAAATTTTGCAAAGGTCTCAGGCTGCTTTGTATTTTCCTATTTCCGTTTTTCCATCGCCATACGCGACATTTTCAAAACGGTTTTGCGCGGTAGAAGCGGTATTACCCAATCTGAGGCAAATTTCAATTTGGCTTCGTTAAATGCAACCAACTCGCCGCGTTGCATTGCCTGATAGCCGTATTCGGCAACGGATTGGGCGGATTTGGCGTTTTTCCACGCATCAACATTCTGTAAATCGCCTGCCTGTACAAATCCCGTGGCAACGGCTCCGGGGCAAAGCACAGTTACGGTGATGCCGAACTCGCGCACTTCCTCGGCAATAGCCTGGCTGAATGACGTTACATAGGCTTTGCTGGCGTAATACACTGCTTGTAAAGGACCGGGCAGAAACGATGCGGTAGAAGACACATTGAGAATTTTCCCCGAACGGCGTTGCACCATGCCTTGTAGGTAGAGATGGGTCAGCTCCGTCAGGCTGGTGATATTGAGCTGAATCATCTGCGTGTCTTTTGCCAAATCACGCTCAAAAAAGCGTCCATGACCGCCAATGCCTGCGTTATTCATCAAAATATCAACTGTAATGCCCAAACGTTCGGTTTCGGCAAAAATTTCCGTTGCGGCATTCGGCTGCGCCAAGTCCTTCGCAATGACGGCGACTTTAACACCGTATTGATTATGTAATTCATCTGCCAAGGCGTTTAATTTGTCTGCACTTCGCGCCACCAACACCAAATCACCGCCTTGTTTGGCGTGGATTTTTGCCAATTCCAAACCAATACCGTTTGATGCGCCTGTAATCAATGCTGTTTGAGCCATGTTTCTTTTCCTGTTGTGTTAAAAATCAATGGAAGGTATTATACGGCAAAAAAAATGAATAAAAAGGTAATAATGGGCATATTTATGGCAAAAATCGGAAATCATGCTGAAATTACACAAATCATTCGGACAGAGTTGGAAATCTGTCTGTTCAGCGAATTTTGGCAAAGCCAGCACCCTGATGACGAACAGGCGCGCACCCAATTAGGCAGCCAACACCGCTTTGACCAATATATTTGGCTATGGGTAACCGAGGGTGAATGTCGGCATCTTTTGGATTTTGAACAGATAGTGCAAAAGACAGGAGAATGGCTGCTGATACGTCCCAATCAGGTACACCATTTTTTATCTATGCAGGGCTGGGATGGCTGGGGATTGTCCTTTCCTACCGAACTTCTGCCTACGCATCTGACCCAAGAATGGCAAAACCTTCCTTATCGCCAAGTAGTCGATGCATCACACGCAGAATTGCTGCTGCCTGCCTTGACGCAACTCAAACGATGCCGCTATGCCGACTGGCAAAACAACAATGCCCATCCTTTGATTCAAGCGCAATTACAGGCTTTTCTCACGCTGCTGATTACGCTCTACGCGCAAAACACGCAGCCTGAAGGTAAACAAAACCTGCGTTGGCAACAATTCAACCGATTGTTGGAACAGCATTTTTCTACGCAACACCAAGTCGGTTTTTATGCGGCTCAACTGGCGTGCAGCGAAAAAACGCTGGGTACGCTCTGCCTTGCCCAAAGCGGGCTTTCTGCCAAAACCGTCATCACTGACCGCCTGCTGCTGGAAGCCAAACGTTTGTTGATTCATACACCGCAATCCGTCAAACAAATCGCCTTGCAACTGGGTTTTGAGGAAGCCACGCATTTCAACAAATTTTTTAAAAAACGGCAAAACACTACACCCAAAGCGTTTCGGGAAAGTTATTTGGCAGCTTATGGGGCTGGCTGAAATGAAAGGCTACCTGAAAAATAAAAAGCAGCCTGCACCTTTGGAAAACAAAGTGCAGGCTGCTTTTGAAATTTAGCTTTGCCGCTTCCCGCCTCGTCCGTTTTCAGGCTGCCCAACTTCAACGGTATTGCGCCGTTTTCTCCAGTAAAAACTCAATCACCGCCTGCACCTTTTTTGTCCGCTGGCTGTATTGCAGATAATAAAGATACAACGGCGGATACTGCCGCCAGTATTTTTGCAGCACGGGCACAAAATCCGCATGGTCGGGCTGTTGCTGCATATTATGGGTAAACGCCCGCCCGATACCCAAGCCTTGGCGGGTGGCATCCAATAAGATTTCAGGGTCGTTGCAGATAAGTGGCGTATCCATTTCCACGGCGGTTTCCTGCCCGTTTTGCGCAATCACCAGCGGCTCGATTTTGTTGGACGAGATAAAGCGGTAGCCGATGAGTTTGTGGGCGGGCAAATCCTTGGGCGTTTTCGGTATGCCGTGTTGCGCGGCGTAGCTTGAGCTGACGTACAGCCCTTCCTGCGTGCCGTTCATCAGCTTGCGGGCAACCATGCCTTCATCCAAACGGTTTCCGAATCGAATCCCTAAATCGATACCATCCTCAATCAGGTGCGAAAGCCCGTCATTCAGCGAAATTTCCAGTTGAATTTGCGGATAGCGTTGGTGAAATTCCGCCAAATGCGGGCGCAAAACAAGCTGATACATTACCCGCGCCATGGTAATCCGCACTGTTCCGCTCACCTGCTCGCCAAAATTCCGCACTTCCTCAAAAGCCTGATGCAATGTTGCCATGGCTTGTTCGGTACGTTCTAAAAGTTGCCTGCCGGTATCGGTGAGCTGGATATTGCGCGTGGTACGGTGAAACAGCGGCACGCCGATTTTCTGCTCCAATAACTTTAATGCTTGGCTCGCCGAAGGTACGGCGATTTCCAGTTTGCGCGCTGCCGCTGAAATACTGCCTTCTTGGGCGATGATTTGGAAAACGTTGAGCTGGCCGTAGAATGAATTGTCCATTGTTAGATTATACCTAATAGTGGTTTAGTAATTATGCGTCTAATCATAACAAATATATTACGAAACGTTTAGGCAGACAAAAGGTCGTCTGAAGATTTTTCAGACGACCTTTTACTTGGCAACGAACTAAAACTTACCCCTCAATCGCTTGTTCCACCTTACGCTTGGCTTCTTCCAACAGGGCTTGGGACTCTTGGCGCAAGCGGTCAGATTGTCGGACTAAATCGGCGATTTGGGTTTGGATTGCCTCTTCCACATTTGGGATAACCAAATTAAGAATATCTTCATCTTTAATAACGGGGTAACTTGTTCCAACGTTAAACTGAAGTAACCAATCTTTATAAATTTCTGTTCTTAGAAGAACTTTTAGGAATTCATTATTGAAATACGATTTTACTTTTCTGCGTAATATGGTAAAAGCTCCACTGACAATCAGATCATCTCTATCATGTTCAATAACTGTAATTGCGCCGCGATTTGGACGTACAGTTGAAATCAAAATATCACCTTCTTTAACCATAATCTTAGCATTGGCTGGCAAATCTTCTGTTGCAACTTCATTAAATGAATATGAGCCATCAGATACATTTACATCCCCAATTTCAATATATTGATACGCTGGCAAATCAAACTTTGATTTGCTTTTAACTTGACTGTATTCCTGTTGGATTTGAACAAATCCATTGTTGAATGCCTGAATTTTTTTCAGATAGCTTTCATACTTTTCCTGATAAAACTCCGCATCCAGCCTCCCCGATGTGCCGAAACTGTCTGCAAAGGATTTGATATTGACTGCTTGGACGGGCGGATTAAAGCCTTTTAAGCCCAAATGCTCTAAAAGCAGGTTTTGGGCGGTTTGGTAAGCTTTTTTGGATTTTTGCAATTTTTCAAATGATGATGAAACAAGGGCTTCAATTTCATCTTGAAGTACAGTTGAAAAATGGGGAATTTTTATCTCTCTAAACTTTGCAGGACTAAAATTAGACTGATTACCTTTCATTGCATATTTTTCAATCTCTCTACGCCCACTTTTACTATTTAAAAATACAGTTAATGTTTCAGGATTTATAAATTTATTCGGCCTAATCCGAAACAAATAAGATGCAAAAGCAAAACTATAGTCCTGCATAGCTATGGCGGCTTTACCAACATATTTCAAGTTACCGTTAGTACGACAAATTAAAACATCTCCTTTTTTAATTTCTAGAGTCCGATAAGTATCTAATGAAATTTTTTCGCTATATTTTGCAGGAATACCTAAAAATGAACCATCAAACTCATTTAGCCTTAAAATAGGGTAACCACGCTTATCTTCGTTTAATTCTTCGGATGTTCCATATTGAACAAAATCGATTATCTCTGCACCTATAGAACTTTCAAATAAGTTTGTCTTTTTTATAAAAAATTCAGCCTCTAATCTTAAATTTGGGTTATTTAATACATTTTGAAATTGTATTTCTTCTACCTCCAGCCCCTCCAACAACCGCTGGTATTTCGCAGCATCAAAGGGGCTTAGGGCTTTCCCGCAAAAGACAGTTTCTCTTTTTTGGCAAATTCCAAAAAGGCTTCGGCAATACCGTCTCCTGTTTTGCCGTCGTGGTTGAACAGGTCATGTTTGACGATCAAATGCCCGTGACTGTCGAGTACAGGTGTGCCGTCTTCTTTGCGGACAAAGATTTTGTCGCCGCTGTTGTCTTTGCTGGGTTCTTGCATGGTGGCAAAGAAAATCGGGTAGTCTTCCACTTTCGGGCAAAGGGTGTCATGCCATTTTTGCACGAATAAAACGCTGGTTTTGGTGCCGGTATGTGGTTTGAATACATTCCCATGTAAACCAACCACAGCAAGGATGCGGCAACGTTTTGCGATAAATTCGCGGATGGCTTTGTCTGAGCTGTTGTTGAAACGCCCTTGCGGCAACACGATTGCCATGCGTCCGCCGTCTTTTAAGAAATCCAGGTTGCGTTCGATAAAGAGAATATCGCGCCCGACTTTGGTTTGGGCTTTGCCGTTGGGCTTTTTCCCCAGTTCGTATTTCGCCAAAATACGGCTTTCTTTGATGTCGCCTGCAAACGGTGGATTCGCCATCAGGATGTCGAAACCGAAATCGCGGTTGCTGTCTTTTTGCTTTCTGAGTTTGCGCAAACCTTTCCAACCGTTGCCGTAAGTATCGAGCCAGTTTTCGTCTTTGGTTTTTTCATCCCAGCGTTCCCAATCCAGCGTGTTTAGATGCAAGACGTTGGTTTGCCCGTCGCCTGCAATCAAGTTCAGTGTGCGGGCAACACGCACTGCCGCATTCAGCAAAATCGTCCGCGCGGAAGTGGCGCAATCACTGCAAGCGGAACATGGAGTGTTGGTAATGTATGCCGCCACCCGACAAGACGTGCCGAACCAATGGATATTTTTTGAAATCTACGCCGACGAAGCCGCCTATCAGGCGCACCGCGAAACGCCGCATTTCAAAGATTATCTGCAACAGGCCGCCGATATGGTTGCTGACAAGCAATTCACCGCTGTTCAGACGACCTATTTGGGCAATCAAGGCCAATTACACTTTATCCGTTAATTAAGGAGAATATTATGCAAAACGTAGCAAACAAAGTTGTCATTATCACCGGCGCATCCAGCGGGCTGGGTGCGGAAACCGCCCGCCATTTGGTGCAGGCAGGCGCAAAAGTCATCTTGGGCGCGCGCCGTTTAGACCGCCTGCACGTCCTTGCTGACGAATTGGGTATCTCGCACGACCACTGCGTGCAAACGGATGTCACTAAATTAGGCGAAGTTCAAGCCTTGGCACAACGTGCGTTGGATTTATACAGCCGCATCGACGTATTGCTCAACAACGCGGGTGTCATGCCACTTTCCTTATTGGAGGAATTGAAAGTGGATGAATGGAATCAAATGATCGACATCAATATCAAGGGCGTCTTACATGGCATTGCAGCCGTTTTACCGACCATGAAAACACAAAAGAGCGGTCAGATCATCAATGTTTCTTCCGTAGCCGGACACGTTTGGGGGCCATTATGTGCTGTTTATTCTGCGACCAAAACCGCGGTACGCGCCATTTCTGAAAGCCTGCGCAAGGAAGTTAAACCTTACAACTTGCGTACTACTATTCTCTGCCCGGGTGCAGTTGAAAGCGAATTAAAGCATGGCAGCAGCTCTGAAATGGCTAGCGGCGCAATGGAAAACTTCTATGCTCACAATGAGATTCCCGCTTCCAGCTTTGCCCGCACCGTCCTGTTCGCAATCAGTCAACCTGAGGAAGTGGATATAAACGAAATCATCTTCCGGCCTACTCGCCAGGAAGTTTGACGGTTGTTTGAAAAGTGGAAAGGTCGTCTGAAATTAAAGTTTCAGACGACCTTTGTACTTTGAGGGTATCGACAATAAAAGCGCGGCCAAATTTCAAAGCATTTTATAAATGGCTTTCAAAGTCTGACGGATTGCTTTCATCCAATACGGATACCCAATCTATCCTCAAACCTCGGCGGTTTGTATCAAGCAATATTGTTGAGTTGTTTATGTAACTCAGAACGGAATATCGTCGTCGATGTCCTCGACAGGGGCTGCCGGTGCGGCGGGAGCTTGGCGGCGGGGGGCGGCAGGAGGCTCTTGGTTTTGCGGGGCGGCTTGGTATTGTTGCTGCGGCGCTTGTTGTTGGTAGCCGCCTTGGCTGTAACCGCCGTCATCGTAAGGTGCGCCGCCGCTGTTGTCGTTGCGGCCGCCGAGCATTTTCATTTCATTGGCGATAATGTCGTATGCGGTGCGTTCGATGCCGTCTTTGCCTTGGTATTTACGGCTTTGGATGCGGCCTTCCAGATATACTTGGCTGCCTTTTTTCAGATATTGTCCGGCGATTTCGGCGAGACGGCGGTACATGGTGATGTTGTGCCACTCGGTGCGTTCTACGCGCTGGCCGTTGCGGTCGTTCCAGGTTTCGCTGGTGGCGACGCTGAAATTGCAGACGGCTTCGCCGTTGGGCATATAGCGGACTTCGGGGTCGCGACCGAGACGGCCGATAAGGATGACTTTGTTCAATGACATTTTTTAAACTCCTGTGATGATGTTTTCGGCGGCCTCTTGGTCAAATCCTTTTTGCAACGCCTTGATGTAAATGGTTTGTTTGTCTGCGCTGAAGGTAATGCTTTCGACGCCTTCGACTTGGGACAATGCTTGGTAGAGCGAATCGTGTTTTTCCTGCCATGCACGGCTGACGGGATAGCTGAGGTTTCTGACGGGTTTGGGCGCGGGCGCGAGAACGGCGATGACCAGCCATAGCAGCATCAATACGCTGCAAAAGGTGAAAACGCCTGCAAAGCCGTATTGTTGAAACAGCCATCCGCCGCTTGCGCCGCCTACAAACAGCCCGACGGACTGCATGGTATTGTAAACGCCCATCGCCGTGCCTTTCAAATCGGCCGGTGCAATCTTAGACACCATAGACGGCAGGCTGGCTTCCAATACGTTGAAGCCGATAAAGTAAACAACCAGATAGGCGGTAATCAACCAAATCGAGTGCATGCCGAACAATAAGCCGATTTGCGCCGCTGCGATGCAGGCGATGCCGAGAATGAAGACTTGCTTGAGCTTGTTGCGGGTTTCGCCAATGATGATGAGGGGAATCATAATCACCAGCCCTGCGATGGTCGAGGGCAGATAGACTTTCCAATGCTGGATTTTTTCCAAACCGAGCTGCGTCATGGCAAAAGGCAGGGCAGTGAATAACGCCATTTGTGCGGCATGCAGCGCGAAAATGCCGAAATCCAAGTTGAGAAGCTGGCGGTCGCGGAGGACTTCGCCCATGCGCGAGGGCTGCGCCTGTGTGTCTTCGTGCAGCTTGGACACTTCGGGATCAGGAGTCATCCAAGCGACAACGCCTATGCTGATGACGGTCAGGATGCCGGTCAGCATAAACAATCCGGGAACGCCGATAATATCGGCAATCATCGGGGCGACCACAAGGCTGACGGAAAAGGTCAAACCTATGCTCAAACCTATCATCGCCATTGCGCGGGTACGCACGCCGTCCCGGGTCAGGTCGGCAAGCAGCGCGGTCACTGCGGCGCTGACTGCGCCCGCCCCTTGGATGGCGCGCGCGGCAACCAGCATGGGCAATGAGTTGGCGGCAGCGGCGAGAAAACTACCGGCGGCAAAGACAATCAGTCCGACATAAATGGTTTTTTTGCGTCCGAATTTATCGGAGGCGATACCCAAAGGCAGTTGCAGCAAAGCCTGCGTCAGTCCGTAGATACCCATTGCCAGACCGACCAAGGTTTTGTTGTTTTCCGCGCCGGGCAATGAGGCGGCATATAAGGACAAAACGGGGAGAACCAAGAACATCCCCAACATACGCAGAGCGTAAACGCCGGAGAGGGTGGTGCTGGCACGCCATTCGTGCGGGAACATTTGGATGCGGGTGTCTTTTGCCATAAACGGTTTTTCAGACGACCCGGTAGGATTTTAAGGTCGTCTGAAATTTTAAAATTATCAGATGTGCGGATTATACAGGATTCAAAAGGGTTTGCATTTGCACGGGCGCAGCCGTTTATACCCCGCGGTCAGCCCCATTGCCAGCGGTTGCGCCATGCGCCTAAGACGGCGTTGGGGTATTTGTTGCTGCCCAGGCTGCCGTTGAAGCGCGCCAAAGCGCGGACGATGTTGCCTTTTTCGATATTGTTGTAGTGGCGCAGGATGGTGCAGCCGTAGCGCAGGTTGGTGCGGATGTCGAACAGGTTGTGCGAAGGTTTGCCGATATAGTTTTTCCAAAACGGCATGACCTGCATCAGCCCGCGCGCGCCCACGCCGCTGATGGCGTATTGGCGGAACGCGCTTTCGACTTCGATCAAACCCAAAATCACTTGGGTATTCAACCCCGCGCGGCTGCTTTCGTATTGGATGTTGACCAGCAGGCGGCGGCGTTCGGCGGCATCGGGAACGTAGCGGGCAAGGCGGGAGGACATCGCCGCCAGCCAGCGTTCGCCTTCGTTTGGATCGGCGAACACGAGGCGCGGCGGATTGACATTGTTGATGGAGCTGCGCATCACTGAAGCGACATCGTCGGCAAGCGTTTCTTCGCGTTGCGCGCCGGCGAGTGCGGCTGCAGGACTGAGCAGCAATGCGCCGCCAGCCAGTAAAAAGCGGCGGCGGGACGGGGATTCGGGCGTGAGGATCAGGTTTTCCGTTTTCATGTGTACTGTCATTCGTTTAGTCGGTTTAAAGGTCGTCTGAAAACCCTATTTTTGTTTTCAGACGACCTTTTGACGTTTGCAAAACGGGTATTATAAGAATATCTCCGTGCGGAATCAAAGGTGGCGTACATCATTGATGGGCAGATTGACTTGAAACAGACAATGCGTGATACATCAATACGGTGCAATATTGCGGCGGTTTAAAGTTGATCTGCGATATTGTCAATCAACGGCGGGACAGAGTAACATTAGAGCTTCGTTTATCCACCGGTATCCCTTCATGACCACTACGCCCACCAACGTCCTGGCATCCGTCGATTTAGGTTCCAACAGCTTCCGCCTCCAAGTTTGCGAAAACAACAACGGACAACTGAAAGTCATTGATTCCTTCAAACAAATGGTGCGTTTTGCCGCCGGTTTGGACGAACATAAAAACCTCGACGAAGCATCCCAAGAACGTGCCTTGGACTGTTTGGCAAAATTCGGCGAACGGCTGCGCGGGTTCAAACCCGAACAAGTGCGCGTTGTGGCGACCAATACCTTCCGCGTAGCAAAAAATATCGCCCAATTCCTACCCAAAGCCGAAGCCGCACTGGGCTTCCCCATCGAAATCATCGCAGGCCGTGAAGAAGCCCGCCTCATTTACACCGGCGTCGTCCACACCCTACCGCCCAACGGCGACAAGATGCTCGTCATCGACATCGGCGGCGGCTCGACCGAATTCGTCATCGGCTCCGACCTCCAGCCGCTCGCTACCGAAAGCCTGCCCTTAGGCTGCGTCACTTACAGCCTGCGTTTTTTCCAAAACAAAATCACCGCCAAAGACTTCCAAGCCGCCATCTCCGCCGCCCGCAACGAAATCCAGCGCATCAGCAAACTCATGAAGCGTACAGGTTGGGATTTCGCCATCGGCACCTCCGGCTCCGCCAAATCCATCCGCGACCTCATCGCCGCCGAGCTGCCCCAAGAAGCCGACATCACCTACAAAGGCATGCGCTACCTCGCCGACCGTATTATTGAAGCCGGTTCCGTCAAAAAAGCCAAATTCGAAAGCCTCAAGCCCGAGCGCGTGGAAGTGTTCGCCGGCGGACTGGCCGTCATGATGGCAGCGTTTGAAGAACTTGACCTCACCAAAATGACCGTTACCGAAGCCGCCCTACGCGACGGCGTATTCTACGATCTGATTGGGCGAGGTTTGAACGAAGACATGCGCGATCAGACGACCGCCGAGTTCCAAAACCGCTATCATGTCAGCCTCAATCAAGCCAAACGCGTCGCCGAAACCGCGCAAGCCTTTATGGACAGCCTGTGCCACGCCAAAAACGTAACCGTCCAAGACCTTGCCCAATGGCAACAATACCTCGGCTGGGCAGGCAGGCTGCACGAAATCGGACTCGACATCGCCCACACCGGCTACCACAAACACTCCGCCTACATCCTCGAAAACGCCGATATGCCCGGTTTCTCCCGCAAAGAGCAAACCATACTCGCGCAACTGGTCATCGGACACCGCGGCGACATGAAAAAAATGGCGGACATCGTCGGCAGCAGCGAAATGCTTTGGTACGCCGTCCTCTCCCTGCGCCTCGCCGCACTTTTCTGCCGCGCCCGCCTGCCTTTGGATTTGCCGCCGCAAACCCAACTGCGCGCCGACGAAACCGGCAAAGGCTTCATCCTGCGCATCAGCCAAAACTGGCTCGAACAACACCCTCTAATCGCCGCCGCACTCGGCTACGAAAGCGCGCAATGGCAAAAGATCGATATGCCTTTCAACGTGCAGCCTCAATAGGGCTGAAAATAGTAAAAAGGTCGTCTGAAAATCCGTTTCTGCATTCTCTATGAGCGTTGAAACAGGTTTTCAGACGACCTTTTGTGTATTTGAGCATTGGCAAGGCCCGCTGTTGGGCAAGCCTTGAATCAGTTGC
Organism: Neisseria sp. HMSC055H02; assembly: GCF_001813335.1. Classification (NCBI taxonomy): domain Bacteria; kingdom Pseudomonadati; phylum Pseudomonadota; class Betaproteobacteria; order Neisseriales; family Neisseriaceae; genus Neisseria; species Neisseria sp. HMSC055H02. The sequence continues at coordinate 89,364 of NZ_KV812081.1, forward strand.
CGACCGTTATGAACTTTCACCCAAAATCATCGAGCCTATGCCCGCATCGGTGAAAATTTCCAGCAAAAGCGCGTTGGGCAGGCGGCCGTCGATGATGTGTGTGGCTTTGACGCCGTTGCTTGCCGCTTCGACGGCGGAGCTGATTTTGGGCAACATACCGCCGTAGAGCGTGCCGTCTGCGATTAATTCGCCGATACGGCTTGGCGTGAGGTTGGTCAGCAGGTTGCCTTCTTTGTCCATCACACCGGCGATATTGGTCATCATCAGCAGTTTTTCCGCGTTCAACTCTTCCGCCAGTTTGCCTGCGACCAAGTCCGCGTTGATGTTGAACGCTTCGCCTTTCTCGCCGACGCCGATGGGCGCGACGACGGGGATGCAGCCGCGTTCGATCAATCCTTCAATCAGGCGTACGTCTATGCTTTCGACCGTACCGACTTGTCCGATGTCCACGCCTGCCCGTTCGGGCGTATCGACCAGCAGTTTTTTCGCTTTGATGAAATGGTTGTCGCGTCCGGTGACGCCGACCGCGCGTCCGCCCTGCAAATTAATCAGTGAGACGATTTCTTTATTCACATGACCGCCCAACACCATTTCGACGATGTCCATCGTTTCGCCGTCGGTCACTCGCATACCTTGCACAAATTCGCCTTTTTTACCGATTTTTTCCAACATTTCATTAATTTGCGGGCCGCCGCCGTGGACGATGACGGGGTGGATGCCCACCAGTTTGAGCAAAACGACATCGCGGGCGAAGCCTTCTTTCAAAGCAGGCTCGGTCATGGCGTTACCGCCGTATTTGATGACGATGACGGAGCCGGAAAAACGGCGGATATACGGCAGGGCTTCGGCTAAAATACGCGCTTTGTCGGCTGCTGAAATGGGGTGGGATTCGCTCATAATCGTGTCTCATTATTAACAATTTAATCATTATAGCGGATTACCTTTGAATCAGTAAAAATCAGCTTTGCAACTATTTGCCGCTTTGCCGTCTTGTCCCGATTTAAAGTGAATCTGCCCTATCTTAACGTCAAAGGTCGTCTGAAACAACATTCCCCGCCCCTTATCGGTTGAGGACGCGCCCGTCGGAATGGTAGAATCAACGGATTCGGGCATATCGGTTTGCCGTCGCCGACGGACGCGGTATCACCCACACATTTTTTCAAACAACGGTTATCCGGTTCGCCCGATATACCGAGGACTTTCCCATGATTAAAATCAGCACTCAATTTGACGCCGGCTCCGTCGTCGTCAAAGACCTGACCGACCCTGCCAATATCCGCCTTGAGCTGCGTCCGGACAACGCTTCCGATTTCGCCCAATGGTTTTATTTCCGCCTGCAAGGTGCGGCGTATCAGAATTGCGTGATGCACTTTGAAAACGCGGCGGATTCGGCTTATCCCGAAGGCTGGGAAGATTATCAGGCGTGCGCCTCTTACGACCGCCAAAATTGGTTCCGCGTCCCGACAGAATACGAAAACGGCGTGTTGACCATCAACCATACGCCGCTCTCCAACAGCGTTTACTACGCCTATTTCGAACCCTACTCCCACGAGCAGCATTTAAACCTCTTGGGCGACGCGCAAGGCAGCGGGCTTTGCCGTATCGACGACTTGGGCAGCACCGTACAAGGCCGCGACATCAATCTGCTGACCATCGGCAACCAAGTCGAAAGCGACATGAAAATCTGGATTATCGCGCGCCAGCATCCGGGCGAAACGATGGCGGAATGGTTTATCGAAGGCTTGCTCGGCCGCCTGCTCGATCCGCAAGACCCGACCGCGCGCATCCTGCTTGACCGCGCCACTTTCTATATCGTACCGAACATGAATCCCGACGGCTCGGTCTTGGGCAACCTGCGCACCAATGCCGCAGGCGCAAACCTCAACCGCGAATGGGAAAATCCGACTTTGGAAAAAAGCCCCGAAGTCTTCCTCGTGCGCGAAAAAATGTTGGAAACTGGCGTGGATTTGTTCTTAGACATTCATGGCGACGAAGCATTGCCGTTTGTCTTTGTTGCCGGTACGGAAGGCGTGCCGAACTACAATCCGCGCATCGCCGCACTGGAAACGCAGTTCAAAACCGCCCTGCTCTCCGCCAGTCCCGACTTCCAAGACGAATACGGCTATGAAAAAGACGCGCCCGGTCAGGCGAACATGACGCTCGCAACCAACTGGGTGGGCAACCGTTTCGACTGCCTCGCCTATACGCTGGAAATGCCGTTTAAAGACAACGCAAACCTGCCCGACGACGATTTCGGTTGGAACGGCCAACGCTCCCTGCGTTTAGGTGAAGCCATGTTGTCGGCTGTCTTGAACGTTGTCGATGATTTGCGATAATTCTTTTCCCATCACACAAAAGGTCGTCTGAAAATCCCAATCGGGATTTTCAGACGACCTTTGTCGGGCTAAAAACACATAAACCGCCCTTCCAATAAGGAACACACATCATGATGATACATCCGCAGTTTGACCCCATTGCAATCAGTATCGGACCAGTCGCCATACGCTGGTATGCCCTCAGCTATATCGTCGGCTTTATGCTTTTCCTATGGCTGGGACGCCGCCGCATCAAACAAGGCAACACCGCCTTTACCCAAGAAATGCTCGACGACTTCCTGACTTGGGGCGTTGTAGGCGTCATTCTCGGCGGACGTCTCGGTTACGTCCTGTTCTACAAACTCTCCGATTACCTCGCCCACCCGCTGGATATTTTCAAGGTCTGGGAAGGCGGCATGTCATTCCACGGCGGCTTCTTGGGCGTCGTCATCGCCATGTGGCTGTTCAGCCGCAAACACAAAATCAGCACCTTGAAAACCATGGATTTTGTCGCGCCGCTCGTTCCGCTGGGTTTGGCTTCCGGCCGTATCGGCAACTTCATCAACGGCGAACTCTGGGGCCGCATTACCGACATCAACGCCTTTTGGGCAATGGGTTTCCCGCAAGCACGCACAGAAGACCTCAACGCCGCCGTGCACAATCCTCTTTGGGCTGAATGGATGCAGCAATACCACGTACTGCCGCGCCACCCTTCGCAACTCTACCAATTCGCGCTGGAAGGCATCTGCCTTTTCATCGTCGTATGGATTTTCTCCAAAAAACCGCGTCCGACCGGACAAGTCGCCTCCCTCTTTCTCGGCGGCTACGGCTTCTTCCGCTTCATCGCCGAATACGCCCGCCAACCCGACGACTATCTCGGCCTGCTCACCTTGGGCTTGTCGATGGGACAATGGTTGAGCGTTCCGATGATTGTTTTGGGCGCGATCGGTTTTGTTTGGTTCGGTAAGAAAAACTGCCTGAACTGATCCCCAAAGGTCGTCTGGAAACCCAAGCGGGACGCGATAACAAGCGTCCCGTCATCATATCAGCCGTGCATCAACCATCCAAACCCGCGCAATTTGCGATTCATCAAACCGAATCGCAAAAAATCTTAAATCCGGCTTGGTTTATCCGCCGCCCGATGGTATCTTGGCACACCTTTCCACCCTTTTTTAAAGAGAGCCTAAAATGTCAGAAGAAAACAAAATCAAAGTCAACGACCTGCCCGAAGACAAAAAAGAACAGTCTGAAGAAGTCGAGCTGCCCGTAGTCAACAACGATGAAAAACGCGGTGGCCACAGCGAAGGCGGCTGCTGCGGCGCATGCGGCGGTTGATTCCGTTTTGAAAAATAAAGGTCGTCTGAAAACCTGAAACATGGTTTTCAGACGACCTTTTTATTGAACGAGGGATGATGACAATAAAGGGGTTCCCATCCAAACTCGTCATACTTTCGAACAAGGATTACGAGCGTGCGAGTAAATGTTTGCTCATTTGAGGGCCATTGTTGTCTTCAAATTTAATCAGGCTTGCTTTGACATGATAACCCAATACTTTCGCAATAATTCCGCTCATGGACTTTCTCAGTATGCGGTTGTAGCGTTCTGCGGAGCGGTTGTAAGCACGGCGCGCGGAAACAACGTCGTTTTCAGCTGCATCCAGCATTTCAAGCTGGCTTTTCAACCCTTCGTCGGGTCGTTGTTTTAAGTTTTTTTCCAAAGCTTCCTGCAAGCTTCGGAGCAATTTGTTTAATTCTGCTTCCGCATTGCACAGGCGGGAAAGCGATTCCGGCGAAAAAGATTTGGATGCCTGGCTCAATACCGCTTCTGCATCGCCACAGGCGGACAACAAACCTTTATCCATATCGTCACCTTCGCGCCCTAAGTAGATTTTTGACGCATCTAAAACATGTCTGACTGCCTGATGCCTACACGCCAAAGCGATACGCAATGCAACGAAAGATTCTTGGTAATCTTTTTTACAACGGCTGAGCTTTTGTTTGAAATTAATCAGCAGAAAGCCCAATATCACGGCGATGAAAATAAGACTAATGATTCCCATAATGCTCATCCTTGATTATTTATTGAAGTAATGTGTTGAGTATTTTGCAGATTTCTCGCGAACGAAAACCAATCCGCAGATTTGATTTAGTTTGATGGCATTATAACCCAAATAGATTTTTTTGCCCATAAGTCATAAAAAAGGCCGTCCGAATTTTGTTTCAGACGACCTTTTTCATACACCTTATATCTTAATTTCAATAAATTACTTCCCCTTCACATCAATCACCCACACTTCCGACTGCGAACCCAAGCGCAGCGGAATCCCCCAGAAACCGTAGCCGGACGTAACAAAAAAGTGTCTTCCGCCGATTTCCTCGTAGCCGTAGGCAAGGCGGTAGAGCGTGCGGACAATCAGGTTCGCCGGTGCAATTTGACCGTTGTGTACATGGCCGGAAACTTGAACATCAATAGGCAGCGTGGCGTGCGCCTCGACTTCGGTCGGGCGGTGATCCATCAGTAAAACGGGCTGGTCGGTATTGTGGTTTTCCAGCAACTGCGCGACAGACGGACGGTCGTGATCCAAGTCATCGTTGCGGCCGACGAGCAGGAACGCATCGTGTTGCAACACTTGGTTGCCGAGTACGGTAATACCCGCCGCTTCAAGGTCATGGCGGATGCGCGCGCTGTCGCCGAACATATCGTGATTGCCCAAAGTCGCGTAAACACCCAGCGGCGCTTTCAGACGACCCAGATGCGGCTGCATATTCTCTTTGCGGTAGGCATCAACATTATCGTCCATCAAATCGCCCGGCAACAGGATTAAATCGACTTTTTCGCGGTTCATGATGTCCACCAGCTTATCCAGTTGTCGCGCGCCGAACAAAATCCCCAAGTGCAGGTCGCTTGCCACGCCGATGCGCAGCGGTTTGTCCATTTTCTTATCGATCACGACAGTCTGATGACGGACGACGGGCGTATAGGCGTTGTACATCCCAAAGCCGACCAAGCCGAACACAAACAGAGGCGCGAACAACCGCAGGCTGCGCGACAGCGACCGGCTTGCCACGAATTTTCACAGCAGTAGAAACAGAATAAATGTCGCCAGTGCCGCATACATCACAAACAGCAGCAACACCATCCAAAACGCCATGATGCGGAACATAAAATGCCCCAACTCCAACAAAAGCCCCACCAACAGGCCGTTGGTCACGAAATACGACACACCCATCAGCCAACGCCTGCCCGCCTTGCCGACTACCGGTGCGAACAGCCATTGCAACGAACGCCCAAGCCCAAAAGTAAAAAGCTGGAGCAATACAATCATTATCAGAAACATCGTGCCAAACATAAAGCGAACCTGTTGAACATCAAAAAACAAACGGCGGATTCTATCATATCCGCCCTTTCAGACGAGGTCGTCTGAAAACCTTAAGTGCTATAATACCGCTTGAAAAATTTCATAAACCGCAAAGGAAATACAATGCTCCGCCCGCAAACCGCCATCATCCCCGACCACGCCCAAGCCGGAATATTCATCGAGGCCGACATTCGCAACAGCCGCTACGACGACATCAAAACCGCCTGCAAAACTTCGCTTGAAGCCTTGGCGAAACTCAAAACCCGCTTTCCCGAAGATATTTTAGGCATGACCATCGCCTTCGGCAGCGAAGCATGGAAAGCGTTCGGACATGCGGAAGAAGGCAGCGAAATCAAGCCCTTCCCCGTCATGGGCAACGGCCTTGCCCCTTCGACCCAACACGATATTTACATCCACATCCAAGCCTACCGCCAAAACGCCGCCTTCGCGCTCGCCCAATCCGTCTTTGCCGCGTTCGGAGACAGCATCAGCGTCGCCACCGAGGAACACGGCCTGCGCCTTTATGAAGACCGCGGCTTGGACGGCTTTGTCGATGGTACTGAAAACCCGCAAGGCGATGAAAACGTCCGCAATGTCGCCATTATTCCCGAAGGCCAACCCGATGCCGGCGGTAGCTACGTCCTCCTGCAAAAATACCTGCACGACCTGAAAAAATGGGATGCCGTCCCCGTTGCCGAACAAGAAGCCAGCATCGGCCGCAGCAAAGAAGCCAACGAAGAATTCAGCAAAGACGTTCGCCTGCCCGATTCGCATTTGGGCCGCGTCAACCTGAAAGAAAACGGCGTGGGTTTGAAAATTGTCCGCCGCAGCCTGCCCTTCGGCAAACTCAGCGGCGAACACGGTCTGATGTTCACTGCCTACTGCCATACCCTGCACAACATCGAAGTACAGCTTTTGCACATGTTTGGCGATGCCGACGGCAAAACCGACCTTCTGCTCAAGCATCTTTCCACCGCCGTTTCCGGCGCATATTACTACGCCCCTTCGGTCGAGCGTTTGCAGGATTTGTAAAACCGCGTTGCTGATGTGAAATATTGAAGCCCTAAGACGAAAGGTCGTCTGAAAACCCGTAATCAGGTTTTCAGACGACCTTTTCATCACTTTATCTCAATCTACACTCAAATCAGGCAAATACCAGCTTGCCGCCCTCTTCTTTCACATGAATCGTGCTGTCGGGCGCGTATTTGCCTTCGAGCAGGGCTTTTGCCAGCGGGTTTTCGATTTCCGACTGGATGGCGCGTTTGAGCGGACGTGCGCCGTACACGGGGTCGAAACCGGCTTTGGCAATCAAATCCAAGGCGGCATCGTCCACTTTCAGGTGCAGGTGCTGCGCTTCCAAACGTTTTTCCAAGCCTTTGAGCTGGATTTTCGCGATGTTGCGGATATTCTCCTGATTCAGTCCGTGGAACACGACCACCTCGTCGATACGGTTGATCATTTCTGGGCGGAAGTAGGCTTTCACTTCTTCCATTACCGCCTCTTTCACGGCTTCGTAATCCTGCGTGCCCATTTGTTGGATGTGCTGGCTGCCGATGTTAGAAGTCATGACGATAACAGTGTTTTTGAAGTCCACGGTGCGGCCTTGTCCATCGGTCAGGCGACCGTCATCCAATACTTGCAGCAGGATGTTGAACACGTCCGGATGGGCTTTTTCCACTTCGTCCAGCAGAATCACGCTGTACGGTTTGCGGCGGACTTGTTCGGTCAGGTAGCCGCCTTCTTCGTAGCCGACATAGCCCGGAGGCGCGCCGATCAGGCGGGCAACGGCGTGTTTTTCCATGTATTCGGACATGTCGATACGGATGAGGTGGTCTTCGCTGTCAAACAAGAAGCCTGCCAGGGCTTTGCACAACTCGGTTTTACCCACGCCGGTCGGGCCTAGGAACAGGAAGCTGCCGTAAGGTTTGTTCGGATCGGCAAGACCGGAACGGCTGCGGCGGATGGCGTCGGACACGGCACGCACGGCTTCGTCTTGACCGACCACGCGGCGGTGCAATACTTCTTCCATTTTCAGCAGCTTGTCGCGTTCGCCTTCCATCATTTTGGACACAGGGATGCCGGTCATACGCGATACGATTTCGGCCACTTCGTCTGCGCCCACTTCGGTGCGGAAAAGTTTGTTTTGTTTTTTGCCGTCGGGGTTACTTTCCGCTGCCTGCAACTGCGCGCCTAATTTCGGCAACTCGCCGTATTCGAGTTCGGACGCACGGGCGAAATCGCCTTGGCGTTTGGCCTGCTCGATTTTGACTTTGATGTCGTCCATCTGTTTCTTGATGTCGGCGGTACTGGAAGACGCGGCTTTTTCGGCTTTCCAGATTTCGTCCAAATCGGCGTATTCTTTTTGCAAGCCGTCGATTTCTTCGTCTATCAGTTCCAAACGTTTTTTGCTGGCGTCGTCGCTCTCTTTGGCAACGTGCATTTTTTCCATTTTGAGCTGGATGATGCGGCGGTCGAGTTTGTCCATCTGCTCGGGTTTGCTGTCCAACTCCATTTTGATGCGGCTGGCAGCTTCGTCAATCAAATCAATCGCTTTGTCGGGCAGGAAGCGGTCGGTAATGTAGCGGTCGCTCAATTCCGCGGCGGCAACAATGGCGGGGTCGGTGATGTCGATGCCGTGGTGGATTTCGTAACGTTCCTGCAAACCGCGCAGGATGGCGATGGTGTCTTCCACGCTGGGTTCGCCAACCAATACTTTTTGGAAACGGCGTTCGAGTGCCGCGTCTTTTTCGATGTATTGGCGGTATTCGTCCAAGGTGGTCGCACCGATGCAGTGCAGTTCGCCGCGCGCCAAAGCCGGTTTCAACATATTGCCCGCGTCCATCGCGCCGTCGGTTTTGCCTGCGCCGACCAAAGTATGAATTTCGTCGATGAAAATCAGAGTGTTGCCGTCGTCTTTCGCCAAGTCGTTCAACACGCCTTTCAAGCGTTCTTCAAATTCGCCGCGGTATTTCGCGCCGGCAATCAATGCCGCCAAGTCCAAAACCAGCAGGCGTTTGTTGCGCAGGGATTCGGGCACTTCGCCGTTGACGATGCGTTGCGCCAAGCCTTCGACAATGGCGGTTTTACCCACGCCCGGTTCGCCGATCAGTACGGGGTTGTTTTTGGTGCGGCGTTGCAGCACCTGAATCGCACGGCGGATTTCGTCGTCGCGGCCGATAACAGGGTCAAGTTTGCCGTCGCGGGCGCGCTGGGTCAGGTCGAGCGTGTATTTTTTCAACGCATCGCGTTGGTCTTCGGCATTGGCATCATTCACGTTTTGTCCTCCTCGTACCGCGTCAATCGCGGCATTGATATTTTGTTCGGTCGCGCCGGCTTCTTTCAAGATTTTGCCAGTCGCATCATTCTGCTGCACTAAAGCAAGCAGGAAAAGTTCGCTGGCGATATAGGCATCACCGCGCTTGGTTGCCGCTTTATCCATCAGGTTCAACACCGCCTGCAATTCGCGGCTGGGCAGAATATCGCCGCCCTGGCCGGACACTTTCGGCAAGCTGTTCAAATGCTGCTGCAAACGCTGTTTCACCTGCGGCACGTTCACGCCCGCATGAGCCAAGAGCGCGGCGGCTCCGCTGTTTTGATCGTCAAGCAGGGCTTTCAGCACAAAGCCCGCTTCCAGATAGCTGCTGTCCGCAGCCAACGCCAAACTCTGAGCTTCTGCAAGAGCTTGTTGGAATTTGGCGGTTAATTTGTCGAATCTCATCTTCTTGGTTTCCTTTTCTTTTGAAATATCATTCTAATGAATGCTATATAGTGCCGCCTGTGGATAACTCAAGGGGAAAATCTAAGAAAATATCAAAAAAAATAATATCTTTATGTTTTTAAAGGAAAATTAAACAAAAAAAGCTGTGAATAAGTCCATATGCCAATTATAAAAAGGTCGCCTGAAAACTCGTTAAGAATCAGGTATAATCAATTCCTATTTCATTTCAGACGACCTTGAGCCATTTACCTTGAGCCATTTAAGGATATCCCCATGAGCAAGAAACGCGTCCTCACCGGCGTAACCACCACCGGCATCCCGCATCTGGGCAACTACGTCGGCGCCATCCGCCCTGCCGTCCGCGCGGCGCAAAACCCCGATACCGAATCCTTCCTCTTCCTCGCCGACTACCACGGCATCATCAAATGCCACGAGCCGGAGATGATTCACCAATCCACCCAAGCCGTTGCCGCCACTTGGCTTGCCTGCGGACTCGACCCCGAGCGCACCACCTTCTACCGCCAAAGCGACATTCCCGAAGTGATGGAATTGAACTGGATTCTGACCTGCATCACCGCCAAAGGCCTGATGAACCGCGCCCACGCCTACAAAGCCGCCGTGCAGGCAAATGTCGAAAACAATCAGGAAGACCCCGACCACGGCGTAGAAATGGGGCTGTACAGCTACCCCATCCTGATGACCGCCGACATTCTCATGTTCAACGCCAACGAAGTGCCCGTCGGCCGCGACCAAATCCAACACGTCGAAATGGCGCGCGACATCGCCGGCCGCTTCAACCACCGCTTCAAAGAAGTTTTCACCCTGCCCGAAGTAAAAATCGACGAAAACGTCGAACTCTTGGTCGGTTTGGACGGACGCAAAATGTCCAAATCCTACGGCAACACCATTCCGCTTTGGGAAAACGACAAGAAAACCCAAAAATCGGTCAACAAAATCATCACCAACATGAAAGAGCCGGGCGAGCCGAAACAGCCCGACGAAAGCCCTTTGTTTGAAATCTACAAAGCCTTCTCCACGTCGTCTGAAACCGCAGCGTTCACACAAATGCTTGCCGAAGGCCTGGCATGGGGCGAAGCCAAAAAACTCTTGGCTGCCAAAATCAATGCAGAACTGGCAGAACCGCGCGAACGCTACAATGAGCTGACCGCCAATCCTTCGCAAATCGAAGACATCCTGCAGGCAGGCGCAGCCAAAGCACGCAAAGAAGCGCGCGAACTGCTGGACAAAGTACGCGACGCCGTCGGCATCCGCCCATTGAAGTAAATCTCAAAAGGTCGTCTGAAAAAGCAGTCCGCTTATATTTCAGACGACCTTTTCCTGTTTAAAACAAGGAATATCCGATGAAAGCCTTTCCGATTCTCTTATCCGCCCTCCTGCTTGCCGCCTGCGGCAAATCCGAAGCCCCGGCCGAGTCCGCCCAAAATGCCGCCGAAGCCGCGCCAAAACCCTCGTTTAAAGTCAAATACATCGACAACAACGCCATCACAGGCTTGGATTTAGGTCAAAGCAGCGAAGGCAAAACCAATGACGGCAAAAAACAAATCAGCTATCCGATTAACGGCTTGTCCGAACAAAACGTCATCCAACTGATCGGCAACCACCCCAACGATTTGGAAGTCATCAGCGGAAAATGTATGGAAACCGGTGACAAAGGCGAGCCTTTAGGCTGGACTGAAAACGGCAAATGCCATGCCTTGTTTGCCAAACTGGTCGGCAACATCGCCGAAGACGGTGGCAAACTAACCGGCTACCTCCTCTCCCACGCCGCCCTGCAACCGTATCAGGCAGGCAAAAGCGGCTATGCCGCCGTTCAAAACGGCCGCTACATCCTCGAACTCGACAGCGAAGGAATGTTCTACTTCCGCCGCCGCCACTATTGATCGAGCGGGTGCCGCCCATGACCGTACACACCTTAATCCGCACCCTGCCTAAAGCCGAATTGCACGTCCATATCGAAGGCACGTTCGAGCCGGAATTGATGTTCGCCATCGCCGGGCGCAACGGCGTTTCCATTCCCTATGCGGATGTGGACGCCGTTCGCCGCGCTTACGATTTTCACAACCTGCAATCCTTCCTCGATATTTACTACGCAGCGGCGGCGGTCTTGCTCCACGAGCAGGATTTTTACGACCTGACCACCGCCTATTTCGCCCGCTGCCGCGAGGACAACGTCGTCCACACCGAAATCTTCTTCGACCCGCAAACCCATACCGCGCGCGGCGTACCGTTTGAAACCGTCATCAACGGCATCACCCGCGCCCGCCTGGAAGCGCAGGAAAAATGGGGCATTTCCAGCAGGCTGATTATGTGTTTCCTGCGGCATTTGAGCGAAGAATCCGCGTTTGAAACGCTTGCCCAAGCACAGCCTTTCAGACGACATATCGACGGCATCGGACTGGATTCGGGCGAACTCGGCAACCCGCCCTCGAAATTCGAGCGCGTCTTCGCCCAAGCCCGCGCGCAAGGTTTTCCTGCCGTCGCCCATGCCGGCGAAGAAGGTCCGCCCGAATACGTTTGGGAAGCGTTGGATTTGCTGAAAGTCGTCCGCATCGACCACGGCGTGCGTTCTGAAGAAGACGAACTCCTTATGCAGCGTCTGATTGCCGAACAAATGCCCCTGACCGTCTGCCCATTAAGCAACCTCAAACTCAAAGTCGTCGGCGATCTGTCCCGGCACAACCTGCGCCGTATGCTTGAGCGCGGCGTATTGGTTACCGTCAATTCAGACGACCCCGCCTACTTCGGCGGCTACCTCAACCAAAATTTCATCGAACTTGCCGAGGCATTGGATTTGAATGAAGCAGACATCCGCACCTTGTGCAAAAACTCGTTCAAAGCCTCGTTTTTAAGTGAGGAAGAAAAAGCAAAACGGTACGCCGAAATCGACAGCGTCCATGTTTAAACACGAAGCCGACTTGAAAAAGCAATCCGGCCGGCTTTGTTCTCGGTTAAAATGCGAACCGTATAAACATCGAACTTCCTTTCAGACGACCCTTCTAAATAAAAATACCGTTTCAGCGCAGAAAGTCGTCTGAAATGCCCTCAAGAATGAAAAAAATCCATCTCATCCTTATGCTTCCGGTTTTTCTGACAGGTTGCGCCGGCCTGCCCTCACTGGACGATCGCCCTGAAAGCCACTACCTCGACATCCGTTCCGCCCCGCGCATGGATGCCCTGCTCAACACCGCCACTGCCAAAACCGGAGGCGATATTTCCAATGTCTATCTGCTCAACGACGCGCACGAAGCCTTCGTCGCCCGCGCCGCCCTGATTGAAGCCGCCGACCACACCCTGGACCTCCAATACTACATCTGGCACAACGACATCTCCGGCAAGCTCATGTTCAACCTGATTCACCGTGCCGCCGAACGCGGCGTGCGCGTGCGCCTGCTGCTTGACGACAACAACACCAACGGGCTGGACAACGTCCTGCTCGCCCTCGACAGCCACCCCAATATCGAAATCCGCCTGTTCAACCCCTTCGTCCGCCGCAAATGGCGCGCGCTGGGCTATTTGACCGACTTCCCGCGCCTCAACCGCCGGATGCACAACAAATCCTTTACCGCCGACAACCGCGCCACCATCCTCGGCGGGCGCAATATCGGAGACGAATATTTCAAAGTCGGCGAAGACACCATCTTTGCCGACCTCGACATCCTCGCTACCGGCCGCGTCGTAACCGAAGTTTCCCAAGACTTCGACCGCTATTGGGCAAGCCATTCCTCCTACACCGTCGCCAGCATCATCAAAAAAGGCGATATCGAAAAAGGCTTCCAAGAGATGGGTTACGACGACAAAGACAAAAGCGATACTGTCAACCGTTACCGCAGAAGCATTGAAGAGTCCGAACTCTACCAAAAAATGCAGAGCAACAGCATAGACTGGCAAAGCGTCCATACCCGCCTGATCAGCGACGACCCCGCCAAAGGGCTGGACCGCGACCGCCATAAACTGCCTATCTTCGAACGCATGCAAAACGCCTTGAAAACACCCAAGAAAAGCATTTATCTTGTTTCGCCCTATTTCGTTCCCACCAAATCAGGCGTGCGCGCGCTTGACCGGCTCGTTAAAGACGGCGTGGATGTAACCGTCCTGACCAACTCGCTTCAAGCGACCGATGTCACCGCCGTCCACTCAGGCTACGCCAAATACCGCAAACCAATGCTCAAAGCCGGTGTCAAACTCTACGAGCTGCAACCCAACCACGCCGTCCCCACCACCAAAGACCGCGGTCTGACCGGCAGCTCCGCCACCAGCCTGCATGCCAAAACCTTCATCGTGGACGAGAAACGCGTCTTCATCGGCTCATTCAACCTCGACCCGCGCTCCGCCAGACTCAACACCGAAATGGGCGTCGTCCTCGAAAGCCCCAAAATCGCAGGCGAAATGCAGCGCACCCTCGTCAATACCACCCCCAAATACGCCTATCAGGTTACCCTCGACAAATACAACAAACTGCACTGGCACGACCCCGCCACCCAGAAAACCTACTCCGCCGAGCCGGAAGCCAAATTCTGGAAACGCGTTACCTCCAAAATCTTTTCCTTCCTGCCGATAGAAGGATTGCTGTAAAAACCAACAAAAGGTCGTCTGAAAACCTGTATTTCAAGTTTTCAGACGACCTTTTGCTTATCCGTATCAAATTATTTGCCGGCTTTCACGCCCTGCCATTGGCGGACCATGAATTTCAAAATGGTGGGCTGGATAGGGACCATGATGAAGCTGTTTTTCAAATCTTCTTCGCTCGGGAAAATGGTGCGGTCATCCCTGAACTCGGCTTCCATCAATTCGCGTGCGGGCTTGCTGGAAGGGGCGTAGGTGACGAAATTGCCGTTTCTCGCGGCGACTTCTGGGTCGAGAAAGTCGTTGATGTATTTGTGGGCATTGGCGACGTTTTTCGCATCTTTTGGAATGACGAAAGAGTCCACCCAAATCCCCACGCCTTCTTTGGGCATCATGACGCGGATTTTTTCTTTGCCACCCGCTTCTTCGGCACGCCGTCTGGCGATGTTCAAGTCGCCGCCGAAGCCGATGGTGACGCAGGTGTCGCCGCGCGCCAAGTCGTCGATGAAGCCGGACGAGGTAAAGCGTTTGATGTTGGGACGGTTTTTCTTGAGCAGCTCGGTTGCTGCTTTGATGTCTTCGGTATCGTTGCTGTTGGGGTTTTTACCCATGTAGTTCAACACCATAGGATAAATTTCCGCCGCGCTGTCCAAGTAGCTGATGCCGCATTGTTTGAGCTTGGATGTGTATTCGGGGTTGAACACCAAATCCCATTGGTTGTCCGGCAGTTTGTCCGTACCTAAGGCTTTTTTCACGCGCTCGGTATTGATGGCGAAGGTATTCGTTCCCCAATAAAACGGAACGGCGTACTCGTGGCTCGGATCGACGCCTTCCATCAGTTTCATCAATTCGGGGTTGAGGTTTTTATAGTTGGGTATCAGGGATTTGTCGATTTTTTGATAAGCACCTGCCTTAATCTGCCTGCCGACGAAGGTATTGGACGGGCCGACGATGTCGTAGCCTGATTTTCCGGTCAATACTTTACTTTCCAGCGTCTCATCGCTGTCGTACACGTCGTAAGTTACCTTGATACCGTTTTTCTTTTCAAAATCGGCGACGGTTTCGGGATCGACGTATTCCGACCAGTTGTAAATCCTCAATACATTTTGGTTTCCCGCCTGACCCGCTTTGTCGGAGGTATTTTTATCCGAACCTCCGCAGGCGGCGAGCATGACGGCGGTCAGGGCGATGAGTGGCAGATGTTTGGTCATTATCATTCCTTGCATATCGGGTGGAAGGGAAAGTAAGGGATTATAAATCAGGCACGCACTATCTGATAGCAGTTTCCATTGGGGCGATAGTCAGAAGGTCGTCTGAAAGTCCCTGATTCAATAGCTAGAAACAAGGTTTTGCGGTAATATAGCACCCATTTTCTTTCCACAATTACATACGGCCGGGAAGGTCGTCTGAAACCTTTTTAGTAGAGACATCGAAACATCATGAAAACCTCCGAACTACGCCAAAAATTCCTAAAATTCTTCGAATCCAAAGGCCACACCATCGTCCGCTCTTCCAGCCTCGTGCCGCACGACGACCCGACGCTGCTGTTTACCAACGCCGGTATGAACCAGTTTAAAGACGTATTCCTCGGCTTCGACAAACGCCCATACAACCGCGCCACCACCGCGCAAAAATGCGTACGCGCCGGCGGCAAACACAACGACTTGGAAAACGTCGGCTACACCGCCCGCCACCACACCTTTTTTGAAATGATGGGCAACTTTTCCTTCGGCGACTACTTCAAACGCGACGCCATCCACTTCGCTTGGGAATTTTTGACTTCCCCCGAATGGCTGAACATCCCCAAAGAAAAACTCTTGGCGACCGTATATGCCGAAGACGACGAAGCCTACAACATCTGGCTGAACGAAATCGGTATGCCTGCCGAGCGCATCGTCCGCATCGGCGACAATAAAGGCGCGAAATACGCGTCCGACAACTTCTGGCAGATGGGCGACACCGGCCCCTGCGGCCCGTGTTCTGAAATTTTCTACGACCACGGCGAAGAAATTTGGGGCGGCATTCCCGGTAGTCCTGAAGAAGACGGCGACCGCTGGATTGAAATTTGGAACTGCGTGTTCATGCAGTTCAACCGCGACGAGCAAGGCAATATGAATCGGCTGCCCAAGCCGTCCGTCGATACCGGCATGGGCTTGGAGCGCATGGCGGCCGTGATGCAGCACGTCCACAGCAACTACGAAATCGACCTGTTCCAAGACCTGCTCAAAGCCGTTGCCCGCGAAACCGGCGCGCCGTTCAGCATGGACGAGCCGAGCCTGAAAGTGATTGCCGACCACATCCGTTCCTGCTCCTTCCTGATTGCCGACGGCGTGATGCCGTCCAACGAAGGCCGCGGCTATGTCCTGCGCCGCATCATCCGCCGCGCCGTTCGCCACGGTTACAAACTCGGTCAGAAACAGGCGTTTTTCTACAAACTCGTGCCCGATTTGGTGAAAGCAATGGGCGACGCATATCCTGAGTTGAAAGAAAAACAAGCGCAAATCGAAGAAGCCCTGAAAAACGAAGAAAGCCGCTTTGCCCAAACTTTGGAAACCGGCATGGCTTTGCTGGAAAACGCCTTGACCAAAGGCAGCAACAAACTGGACGGCGAAATCATCTTTAAACTCTACGACACCTACGGCTTCCCGTATGATTTGACCGCCGACATCTGCCGCGAACGCAATATCGATTTGGACGAAGAAGGCTTTAACCGCGAAATGGAAGCCCAACGCGCCCGCGCCCGCGCCGCGCAAAACTTCAAAGCCAACGCGCAACTGGACTACACAGGCGCAGACACCGAGTTCACCGGCTACGAAAAACGCAGCCAAGACACCAAAATCATCGCCTTATACAAAGGCAGCGAAGCCGTGGACGAACTCCAAGCAGGCGAAGCCGGCGTGGTTGTTTTGGAACAAACCCCGTTCTACGCCGAAAGCGGCGGCCAAGTCGGCGACGTAGGTTTTATCTTCGCAGGCGAAAACCGCTTCCGCGTTGAAGATACGCAAAAAATCAAAGCCGCCGTACACGGACAATTCGGCGCAGTTGTATCAGGTCGTCTGAAAGTCGGCGATGCCGTATCTGCCGAAATCGACAACGACATCCGCGACAGTATCATGCGCAACCACAGCGTTACCCACCTGATGCACAAAGCCCTGCGCGATGTTTTGGGCACGCACGTCGAACAAAAAGGCAGCCTGCAAAACGCCGAGCTGACCCGCTTTGACATCTCCCACCCGCAAGGCATCAGCGCGGAAGAAATCGCCGAAGTCGAACGCCGCGTCAACGCCGCGATTATCGCCAACGTGCCCGTCAAAGTGGAAACCATGTCCATTGAAGACGCGCAAAAATCCGGCGCCATGATGCTCTTCGGCGAAAAATACGGCGACTTCGTCCGCGTCATCACCATGGGCGACTACTCCACCGAACTGTGCGGCGGCACCCACGTTGCCCGCACCGGCGACATCGGCTTCTTCAAAATCATCAGCGAAGGCGGCATCGCCGCAGGCATCCGCCGCGTAGAAGCCATTACCGGCCTTGCCGCGCTGGCATGGGCGCAAAACCAAGAAAGCCTGATGAAAAACATCATCGCCGAAGTCAAAGCCCAAACCGAAAAAGACGTACTCGCCAAAATCCAAGCCAACGCCGCCAACGCCAAAGCCTTGGAAAAAGAGTTGGCAAAAGCCAAAGCCGAACTCGCCGTCCACGCAGGCGCAAAGCTCTTGGACAACGCCAAAGACTTGGGCGCAGCCAAACTCGTCGCCGCTCAAATCGAAGCCGACGCAGCCGCCCTGCGCGAAATCGTTACCGATTTAACCGGTAAATCCGACAACGCCGTGATTCTTTTGGCGGCAGTAAACGACGGCAAAGTATCCCTGTGCGCCGGCGTATCCAAAGCCCTGACCGGAAAAGTAAAAGCCGGCGATTTGGTCAAATTCGCAGCAGAACAAGTCGGCGGCAAAGGCGGCGGCAGACCGGATTTGGCACAGGCAGGGGGTACGGATGCTTCTCAAGTCGGCACGATGCTGAATTCGGCAGAAGGCTGGGTAAACAGTAAGCTGAGTTGATGAGTGATGTATTAAGTTAAGTAGAGAAGGTCGTCTGAAAAATTTTTCAGACGACCTTCTTAGTAAGATATATAGATATTAGGATAAATTTTTTGAGATTTTTCCTTTCCTAATATAGCAGATTAAGGCAATACCCCAAGTATTTAGGAAAATTCAATGATGATATTGGATCATGGCTTAAGCTCTGCTTGTTATATCTACTCTCATACAAAAATACAGTGCCATTGAGCAAGATGTGAAGTAATATGGAGCTAAGACTTACTATGTATTATTTTTCAATGTCAGTAGTAGATTGCAGGAAAGAATAAAGGCATACCCTAATAAATCATTCGCTAAGCCTTCAAATTTTCTGCATGACACAATTTCATTTATTTTATAATCTTCTAATACAATAACTCCTAATAATTCTCTTTTTTCCGCGTTAGTGTAAATATACCCTTGAATAATTTTTTTATATTGTGGTTCTAACTCTTTATTTCCTGTAATACCAGATTTATTCAGAATATTTTTTAATATCGTATCAACATCAGATACTTTTCCATTTTTATGGACGATAATATGACGAAATTGTTCAATCATCTTTACATAAAAAAAGAGATTCTTTCCAGTCTTATTATTTTTCTCATCTATTTTAATATTTGGGGTTTTATCTCTAAATTTTACAATAATTTTATTAACATATTTTTTTAATTCCATATTATCCATATCCCCTTCTTTATCTTTATCAAGGCGGAGATGCTTTATTTTAAAGTGATGACAACATATCTTATATAGATCAATAATATACTCTTCAAATAATTCATATCCATCAACTAACAACCACTGATATTGTTTATTTCTATGAATGTAACATTGCTCAGCATATTCTTTGTAATCAAATTGATTGTTTCTATGTAATTCAGTTTTCCCTGTATAAGGATTTATAAAATAGTAATTTTCAATATTTGTAGGTAGAGTCCATTTTTCAGTAAGATCAAGATTTAATTTATCAAAGTTGGCTTGTTTTTTTGATAATTCGTTTAAAAAACATTCAAATGTTCTAGATGTGATACGATAAGAGAGTTTTAATTTTGCTATTTGATCTAAAAAATTTTCATATCGCTCTTTTAACTTGTCATACATATTAAGCTCTTTCTTCTGTCCAATTAAATGATACATTCTCTTTAAACTTTACAAGATTGACAAGTGTAGTAAGCAGTAGCCTGCATTCTTCCACATCTCACCCCATCAATCCAAATCAAGAAAGCCCCAACCCATGCCCTACAACCGCCAAAAAATGGAAAACGCCCTGCTTGCCCTAATCGGCGCATTGGAATTTGAAGACGGCCGTTTTTGGAAAGGCTACGATTTTGACCTGCTCAATAGCCTGCACGAACAAGGCTTAATCAGCCAGCCTTGGGGTAAAGCCAAATCCGCCTATCTCACCCCTGAAGGTTTGGAAAAAGCCAAAGCCTTGGCAGAAGAGATGTTTGGCGGAGAATCGGATTTGTAGCAAGGTTGTGCGGACATTGGCTTTATGTTGCCTGCGCCGAAGCAAACGTAGCTTGGATCATAACCCAACAAAACTTTATATTGCCCGTAATCTCAAAGCTGCCCGAGAAATAATTTTCAGACGACCTATCTTTATCAAAAGCAGCCTGTACTTTCAGCAAACCTTAGCCCCTTCCAACCGCGTGCATAGGCTACGCCATACGCTGTGCGCCGGTATATCCAAAGCCATGACCGGAAAAGTGAAAGCCGGAGATTTTGTCAAATTCGCAGCCGAACAAGTCGGCGGTAAAAGCGGCGGCAAACTGGATTTGATACAGGCCGGGGAACGGATACTGCAAAACTGCCTGAAATACTGTGAAGCGTGGAAGACTGGCTAAGCGGCAAGTTGTTTGATTAACATAGAGAAAAGAGGTCGTCTGAAAAAATTTCAGACGACCTCTTTCGAAACTATAAAGGAAACCATATGAACCATGACATTATCAGGGTACGTCTCCAAAAAATTCAACGCACAAGAAAATTACTTCAAATAGCTGTCTTTGCATCCACCGACACCAATTATGCGGCAAACACTGAATTGTTGGACAAATTTACTAAGATTTAGAAAAATCCATCGACGCGGATTTATTCGGCACGCCCGATTTGCGCCTTGCCGCCAACGGTATCGACTTTATGCGCATGATAATGCGCGAGGAAGATCCGGATACTTTGTTTTTCAACCGCAAACTGCAAATTGAAGGCGATACCGAGCTGGGGCTGATTACCAAAAACCTGCTCGACAGCGTGGACTGGCCGTTCGGCGATTGGTTTTTGAAACGGCAGTTGTACGATTGAACGCAGAGTTCACACATTTGGATTTGAAGTGCAAAGATTTTCCAAGCAGGAAGTCTAGTGCACATTAGTGGGATCAGGAATCGAATGAAAATACTAATGAGCCGCTTTGACAGTATTTTTTGAAAGGGAAGGATTTCAGGCAAATTTAGACATGTCCTGGTACACCATATACAGTAGTGCCGAACAACACACCTACATAACTGTTGTGTTATTCGGCACCAAATGAGGTACTTATTAAACGGGTTTGCTCAATTAAATCAGATGTTGCACTTAAAACCTAGATCCTCCAACTACTTTGCTCATCTATCGTAACGGAGCAAACTTAGCGCCTATCATGTTGTTGCATATGTTCTATCCAGAATTCGGCATTCTCAATCCCGGCTACACGCGGGTCGAACACCGGATCAAGACCGGCTTTTTTCTGGCGGTCGTAATCATACAGCGCACGTAAGGCGGGTTTACTGAGAAATACGATAGCAATCAGGTTGAGATAACACATGCTGCCGAAGCCTATATCACCCAAGCCCCACATCAGGCTGGCGGACTGTACGCTGCCGGTAAACACCACCGCTAAAAACACCAACCGCAGAATCATACTGAGTATCGGGTATTTCAGCTTTTGGTCGAGATAGAGCAGCGCAGTTTCGGCGATGTAGTAATAAGCCAGCAGGCAGGTAAAGGCAAAGAAGAAGATGCCTACCGCCACAAATGCGCCGCCGAAATTACCGAACACAGTACCCAATGCAGCCTGCGTGTAAGCAGAGCCGGCTTCCACGCCGGGAATATTTTCCACAAGCGGCGTTTTCATGCCGACCGGATGTACGTTATACATACCGGTAATCAGAATCATGATAGCGGTGGAGGTGCAGACAATCACGGTATCGATATACACCGAAAAGCCTTGCACCAAACCTTGTTTCACAGGATGGCTTACTTCAGCGGCAGCCGAGCTGAACGTTGCTTCGCCTGCACCGGCTACGTTTGAGAACACGGCGCGACGCACCCCCCAGGAAATCGCGCTACCGACAATTCCGCCGAATACCGCGTCCGTACCGAATGCGCTACCGATGATCAGGCTTAAGGTTTCGGGGATTTTAGATGCGTGGTTTATCAACACAATCAGCATCAAGCCTACATAACCTAACGCCATTAGGGGGATAATGCGGTCAGCAGCACGGGCGATGCGTTTGGTGCCGCCGAAAATCAGAAACGCCAATATCATGGAAACTGCAGCACCGGTGCTCCATGCAGGCAGTGCGAAGGCGTTCTCAAACGATGTAGCAATGGTATTGGCCTGAATGCCCGGCACTAACACGCCGTAGCTCAGGAAAATCACTACGGCTACCAGCACTGCAAAGGCTTTCATCTTTAAGCCGCGCTCGATGTAATAAGGAGAGCCGCCGCGGTATTCCGTACCGACTTTGGTTTTATAAATCTGCGCCAAAGTGGATTCTACAAACGCGCTGGCACCACCCAACAGAGCCATCACAATCATCCAAAATACAGAGCCCGGACCGCCTGCGGCAATAGCGGTCGCTACGCCGGCGATGTTGCCGACACCAATGCGTCCCGACAGCGACATGCAGAATGCCTGAAACGAAGAAATACCCGCACCGGACTCCTGCTTTTCATTCAGTAGGCGGATCATTTCAGGCAAATAGCGGAACTGCACTCCTCTAGTAATAATAGTGAAATATAAACCGACGGCCAAAGCCAGATAAACCAGGCCGTTTCCCCAGATATAGTCCACCAGTGTACTGACGATCTTTTCCATCTCTTCTCCTTTGCGTTTTTGTGTAGTTATTAGAAGTCGTCTGGAAAAAGGTTTGTGTTTGTTACAAGCCTGTCGGTTTCAGACGACCTGAGCTTTATTTTGTGTTATTCCAGAAACCAAATGGTTTTTGTTTGCGTATATTGCTCAAACGCTTCCACACCTTTGTCGCGACCGCCGAAACCGGATTGTTTGTAACCGCCGAACGGCGTGGCGATGCTGCCTTCCGAAAAACCGTTTACCGATACCGTACCTGCCTGAATTTTGCGGGCAACACGGTGGGCGCGGCTTACATTGGATGTGTAGAACGAAGCGGCCAGTCCGTAATCCGATTGGTTCGCCAAACGGACGGCTTCCTCTTCGCTGCTGAATGCGGTTACCGCCAGCACCGGACCGAAAATTTCTTCTTGGAACACGGTCATATCCGCAGTTACACCGTCGATAATCGCCGGCTCAAAATACCAGCCGTCGCCGGTTTTGCCGCCGGTAATCAGTTTGCCGCCCTCTTTCAGCGCGGTATCGAAATAACGGCACACCTTATCAAAATGAGCTTCTTCCACCATCGGGCCGAGGTTGGTTTCAGGCAGGCGTGGATCGCCGACTTTCCAGCCTTGCTTGAGGTCGTCTGAAAGTTTGGCCAGCAGGGCATCTTTGATACTTGCTTCCACAATCAGGCGCGAACCGCAGCTGCAATTTTCACCCATATTCCAGAACGCGGCGGCTAAAATCAACGGTACCGCTTTGTCTATATCCGCATCGGCAAACACGATTTGCGGACTTTTGCCGCCGCATTCCAAGACGATTTCTTTCAAATTGCTTTGCGCCGAATATTCCAAGAAATAGCGTCCGACTTCGGTGGATCCGGTAAAGGCCACCATGTCCACATCTTGATGCACACCCAAAGCCTTGCCGACCGTTTCCCCCAAGCCGCAAACCAGCGTCAGCGCTGCTTCAGGCACGCCTGCTTCATGCGCCAGCTGCACCATGCGGTAGGCGCTCAGCGACGTCAGTTCGGCCGGTTTCACAATCACCGAATTGCCCGCTGCCAAAGCAGGTGCCACTTTCCATGCAAACATCTGCGCGGGGAAGTTCCACGGCAGCACTACGCCGACCACGCCGACCGGATCATACACAATCAAACCCAGCGCGTCGTTGCCGGTGGGGGCAACGCGGCCGAAGGCTTTATCCACATATTCGGCGTAGAAATAAAAGGTCTCAATGGTGGCGGGCATATCGGTGTTGATGCACTCGCTGATGGGCTTGCCAGCGTCGATACAGTCCAACGCAGCGAGCTCTTCGGCATGTTCTTCAATCAACTGCGCCCAACGCAGCAGTACGGCACGTTTTTCAGATGGGCTTTTGCCTGCCCAAAGGTCGTCTGAAAACGCAGAACGCGCGGCACGCACGGCGGCATCTATATCCTGTTCACTGCCGTCGGCGATGTAACCGATGAGTGAATTGTCGATGGGCGTGCGGTTTTCCAGCTTTCTGCCCGAATCGGCGTGGTTCGGAATCAAATTCCCCGCCCATAGGCTGCCTGCTTTGGCGGCCTCGAAGATTTGTTCAATGGTTTTCATACTGCGGCTCCTTTATTTCAACAATGCCGTAAACTCGGCGGCTTCCTGCATGGTCAGATTGTGCAGCGGCAGGCGCACTTTTCCGGCGGGTTTGGTACCGTTTAAGCAGCCGATTTTAGCTTTTTGGTTGTAGTCGCCCGACTCCATCGAATGCAGGGCGGGATAAAGGTCGGTAAGAATCTGGCGGGCTTTATCCCAATCTTGGGCTTGGGCAGCGTTAAACAGGGCAACCTGCTCACCTGGGAACACATTGGCCGCACCTGCAATCCAGCTTTTCACACCCCAGAAGAAGAAATCCAAAGGTTGGTCGTCGCAGCCGCACACGACTTGGAAGTTGTCGAATTTCGCCTGGATCATACGCAACGCGTTAGAGAAATTACCGGTGCTTTCTTTGATACCGACGATGTTGGGATGTTTCGACAAATGCGCCACAGTTTCAAATTCGAGTTCTACGCCGATACGCGCGGGAAAGTTGTAGAGAATAATCGGCAAGTCGGTTTTAGACGCCACATATTCAAAGTGCTCGATAATGCCTTGCTGCGACGGCAGGCTGTATGGCGGCGCCGACAACATCAGCCCGTCGTAGCCTAATTCTTTAGCTCGGGCGGCGCGTTGTGCAGCCACTTCGCTCGACATATCGCTGACACCGGCAATCAGCGTACAACGGCCAGCAGCGGCCTTCACGATGGTGGTCAATACGGTTTCGCGTTCGGCTTCCGACAAAGCGTAATACTCACCCGTGGTGCCGCAGGCTACGATGCCGCGCACGCCTTTAGCAATAAACGCGTCCACCAATTCGGCCAGCAGCGTGGTATCCACTTGATTGTCGGCGGTAAACGGGGTAACGATGGGAACTAAAATACCTTCGATATTCATATGTTTCTCCTCTTGAGATGAATCGTGATTCGGTTTGCTCGCTTCAGAAACGGCTAAAACGGTAAGGGCTTAAATCTATTGCAGGCTGTTCTCCAAAATACAAGGCTTTCACCAGTTTTGCGGTGAGCGGTGCTTGGGTTAAGCCCAAATGCTGATGCCCGAACGCCAGAAAAATGTTTTCTTTTCGGTCGATTACCGGCAGGGAATCGGCAATCGACGGTCGAAAACCCATCCACGACACGGCACCTTGCCGGTTCAGACGACCTTTGAGCATAGATTCTGCCAAGTGAAAGAGCTGCTGAGCCCGTTCCATATTCGGCGGTGCATCCAGCCCGGCAAACTCCACTGTACCGGCCAGGCGCAAGCCTGCGTTCATGGGCGTCATGATGAATTTGCGCTCAAAGCTGCTTACCGGCACGTTCAAAATATTTAGGCTTTGCGGCAACATCAGGTGGTAACCGCGTTCCGTATCAAGCGGTACGTCGCTGCCGCACAGTTTTTTCAACCATGGTTTAGAAAACGCACCGGCAGCAATCACCACATGTTTGGCTTCAAACGCCTTACTACCGCCTATGATGCGGAACAGGTCGTCTGAAAATAATTGGATATCGGAAACGTCGGTATGTTCACTGATCGTACCGCCCGCCTGTATGAAAGCGTGCTGTAAATCAGCCGCCATACCTGCCAAATCGACCACATGACCGGTATGAGGGTAAAACAGCGCACCGCGTTGCGTATCGGCCAGCGCAGGTTCGCGTTCATGCAGACCGGCATAGTCAAGCCATTCGTTGACCACACCTAATTCATTCAACACCCTGCCGTGTTTCTGTAACGCTGATTGCCCGTTTTCGGTTTCGCACACCAACAGCGAACCGTCGATACGGATATGTTGTTCCACTCTCCATTCTTGTGCAAACTTCCTCCATGCAGCCAAAGCAAGACTGTTTAGTGCCATCAGGGCGCGGTGGCTGTGCTGGAAGCGTTTGGGCGTAAGGTTGTACAGCAGGCTGAACAGCCACGGCGTGATTTTAGGCAGGTATTTCCAGTCCAGCCGCAACGGTCCAAGCGGGTCGAGCAGCATTTTCGGCAGTTGCTTGAGCACGTCCGGCGATGCAATCGGAAACACCTGCTCGGTGGCGATATGCCCGGCATTGCCATAAGATGCGCCTCCGCATACAGTGTCCCGCTCTAACAACAGTACGCTTTCGCCGCAACGCTGCAATTCCAGCGCGATGCTCAATCCGACGATGCCGCCACCAACCACGGCTGCAGAAAAAATTTGGCTGCTCATGATGTTTCAATTCCGTAGCGGAACGGATCATCCGCGTTTACAAAAATTTCCGATGCCGCATGAATATGTGCCTCTCCCTTGATGGTGGGGATTATCAGACCTTCCGAATGAAGGTCGTCTGAAAGTGTTTCATAAGAAGCAGCAAAGCGGCTGCCGATTATGCTTTCCTGCACCCACTCTTTTTCAGATGGCCACACGCCGTCTGCAGCCAAACAGGCCATCTTCGCGCTGGTGCCCGTGCCACAAGGCGAGCGGTCGTAAGCTTTGCCGGGACAGAGCACAAAGCTGCGGCTGTCTGCAGTATCGGTTTTCCCGAACAGCTCGATGTGGTCTATTTCCTGCCCGTCTTTGCCGCTAATGCCCTGCGCATTCAGCGCGGTGCGGATGCGCCATGAAATATCAGTCAATTGCTCCAGATTGTCGGGCGAGATGGTGCAGCCGTGGTCATTCACCAAGAAAAACCAGTTGCCGCCCCAAGCAATATCGCCGGTGATGCTGCCAATGCCCTCAACGTCAAGCGACACGTCTTTACGGTAGCGGTAGGCCGGTACGTTGCGCACGCTGACCGAGCCGTCTTCATACAACGTGCAGCGTACATCGCCCACCGGCGTTTCGATGATATGCGTGCCGATATCAATGCGTTTGAGGTGTTGCAGCGTTTTAATCAAACCGATGGTGCCGTGGCCGCACATACCCAAATAACCGCTGTTGTTAAAGAAAATCACGCCGGCGACAGAAGTAGGGGCTTGCGGCTTGCACAACAACGCCCCGACCAAAACTTCCGAACCACGCGGCTCCAAAATCAGCGCACGACGCAAATGGTCGAAACGTTTGGCAAAATCGGCACACTGCTCCTGCAAACTGCTGCCGAAAAGCTCGGGAAATCCGTCATACACTACACGGGTCGGCTCACCGCCGGTATGGGAGTCAATCACGGAAAAAGTATATTCGGTATGCGGCATAGCAAAATCCTATCGCTAAAAAACTTCCGTTAACCTTACAAAATCGCTGCTGCCGCCGTCTTGATGAATTTCCCGTTTTTTATGCGGAAATGTGCACACTCAGACACACTTAAAACAAAAAATGCCTGTCTGAAAACTATTTTCAGACAGGCATTTCCGTACGGTTACTGTTATCTTGATTTCTTAAATTCAGATGGTACCAATCCTACCAGTGCCTTAAACTGACGCGTAAATGCACTGTGATCGGAATAGCCGCAGCGGGCAGAAATTTCCGTTACCGACAAGCCTGTTTCCAACATCGCCATGGCTGCTTCGATGCGTATTTTTTGAATATATTGCGAAGGTGTGATGTGGAAAATCTTTTTGAAATAACGCTCGATTTGGGCGGTGGAAAGACGTGAAACGGCTTCCAAGTCTTTCATTTTTATGTTTTGGTCGAAGTGGCCGGCAATGTATTTTTCAATCAGCGCGACTTTTTTATTCAGCTCGGGGCGGTTGCTGTCATTGGTTTCCACATCCACAGACACACCAAGCATGGCAATAATTTCACCCAAAGGATTGCGCACCGGCATTTTATGCGTGATACACCAGCCCAGTTCTCCCGAAGCATAAGTATGCAGCTCCAGCTTATTGTTGATGATTTTGCCGTCGTTCAAAACTTCCCTGTCCTGCTGTGTATAACGTTGTCCCCATTCCGACTGAAACAGGTCTTCCGATGTTTTCCCAATCAAAGCCGCCATATCTGACAATTGTAAGCGGTGCAACAGCGTATCGTTGGCATAGACATACTCCGCCCGCATGTTTTTTACAAAAAACACCGTACTGGGCAATACCTGCAAGACAGGTGCAAACATGTTCAGACTGCGGATAAGGTCATTCACATTTTCCGGACAAACTGAAAGAGGAAAAGGGCTGGAAGGCATGGTTGTTGGTATCCGTGAAAGTTACGATAATAAAATATCTCGAATCATTGCAGCTATACATCTAAATACACTTTGAACATACGCGAAGCCAAAGTTGCCGTCCAGCTTGAATTTTCAGATTCATTAGTAGCGCCGCCCATCTTTTTCATAAAAATAGCAGAGGTGGTAAAAACATACTTGACTAAATAATCATGTGTTTTCCTGATTTTTACTGCTGATTTTGATTTCAAAATAAAGAAGGTCGTCTGAAACCTGTTTCCAGTTTCAGACGACCTTCTTTTATCTGCATTCGTTTTAATCCGTCATTAGTCTTTCAATGCAGCCAATACTTTGCCGGCGATTTCATTCAGGCTTACGGTTTGCGCCTGATTGTCGCGGCGTTCGGCGTATTCGACATTGCCTTCTTTCAAGGCGCGGTCGCCGATGACGATGCGGTGCGGGATGCCCAGAAGCTCGGAATCGTTGAGCAATACGCCTGCGCGTTCGTCGCGGTCGTCGAGGAGGACATCTGCGCCTGCCGCCAACAGTTCGGCGTAGATTTTGTCGGCAGCGTCGCGCACGGCGTCTGATTTTTTGTAGTTCATCGGCACGATAACGACTTCAAACGGCGCCATTGCTTTTGTCCAGATGATGCCTTTTTCGTCGTTGTTCTGCTCGATGGCGGCGGCAACGACGCGGGTGATGCCGATGCCGTAGCAGCCCATTTCCATGATTTGCGATTTGCCGTTGTTGTCGAGGAAGCTCACGTTCATGGCTTGGGTGTATTTGTCGCGTAATTGGAAGACGTGTCCGACTTCGATGCCGCGCGCCAGTTTCAGACGACCTTGTCCGTCGGGGCTTTCGTCGCCTTCGACGACGTTGCGCAAATCGACGAATTCAGGTTCGGCGGCGTCGCGGCCGAAGTTGAAGCCAGTATAGTGGTAATCGTCTTCGTTCGCGCCGATGACCCAGTCTGCGCCTTTTTCGGTAGCGAAATCGGCATAGACTTTGCCTGTGAAGCCGACGGGGCCGAGCGAGCCGCCGTTTGCGCCGAACTGCGCACGGATGGCGGCAGGGTCTGCCATGGTCAGCGGCGATTTCACGCCTGCGAGTTTTTCGGCTTTGATGTCGTTGAACTCATGGTCGCCGCGCAACAGCAATAAGACGATTTCGCCTTCGTTTTCGCCTTCGACTACGATGGATTTCAGCGTTTTTTCAATCGGAATACTGAGGAAGTCAACCAATGAATCAATGGTTTTGACGTTCGGTGTGTGTACTTTGGCCAGCTCTGCCTGAGCAGCCGCGCGTTCGCCTTTGAGCGGCAAGGTCGGTGCCAGCTCGATATTGGCGGCGTAATCGGAAGTGTCGCTATATGCAATCACATCTTCGCCGCTTTCCGCCAACACTTGAAACTCGTGCGAACCGGTGCCGCCGATGCTGCCGGTGTCTGCGGCGACGGGGCGGAATTCCAAGCCCAGACGGGTGAAGATGCGGCAGTAAGCGTCGTACATGGCATCATAGGTCGTCTGAAGTGAGGCGTAGTCGGCATGGAAGGAATAAGCGTCTTTCATGACGAACTCGCGCGCACGCATGACGCCGAAGCGCGGACGCACTTCGTCGCGGAATTTGGTTTGGATGTGGTAAAAGTTTTTCGGCAGCTGTTTGTAGCTGTTGATTTCTTTGCGCACGATGTCGGCGATGACTTCCTCGCAGGTCGGACCCATGCAGAAATCGCGGTCATGGCGGTCTTTCAGGCGCAGCAGTTCTTTACCGTAAAATTCCCAGCGACCGGATTCCTGCCACAGTTCGGCAGGCTGCACCACCGGCATCAGCAACTCCACGCTGCCCGCGCGCGCCATTTCTTCGCGCACGACGTTTTCGACTTTGCGCAACACGCGCAGCCCCATCGGCATCCAAGTATAAAGGCCGGACGCGTTGGCTTTAATCAGACCGGCGCGAATCATCAGCTTGTGGCTGGCAAGCGCGGCTTCGGCAGGGGCTTCTTTCAGGGTGGAAATGAAAAATTGGCTGGCTTTCATGGTGTGTTTTTCTGTGTAAAAAAGTAAGCGCGTATTGTAACGCGAAAGGCAGGGGGATTGAAGTTTTTCCCCATAAGGCGACAGCCGCTGCCTTACTTGTTCGGTCAACTCATTTGACATTTATCAGGCGTGTCAATCACTTTTTATACACAATCCCGCATTGGCTTGTTTTGCTTATAAATTTTTCCCATAAAGGCTTTAAAATTTTTTATTTTTATAACTAATTGATTTTATTGTGTTTTATTTGACTATTTTTTAAGCGCCGAAAGGCTTGGGTTGTTCCAAAAGCAAAAATTCCGATTACCCAAAGCTTATCAACAAACTTATCCACAGAGTTTGTGTATAGATTGGTGTCGTCTGAAACCATACCGTTCGATAGGTTTTTAAAAGCCCGTAACGCGGTCTTTCTGTTAAGATGATGCCTTCACTTTTTTCACGTCATCCCATCTATGTCCGCACACGAATTACACCTGCTTTCCCGCGCCAAAATGTTCAACGGCCATCAAGAGCAATACCGCTGCTTTTCCGAAACCTGCCAAACCGATATGACCTTCGGCATCTACCTGCCGCCGCAAGTATTGAAAGGCTATCCCGCGCCGGTTTTGTATTTCTTGTCGGGATTGCACGGCGACGGCTCGGAACTGATACGCCAAACCGGCATCCAGCGTTTCGCCGCGCAATGGAACATCATCGTCGTTTTCCC
The DNA here is from genome assembly GCF_001813335.1 of Neisseria sp. HMSC055H02. Taxonomy (NCBI): domain Bacteria; kingdom Pseudomonadati; phylum Pseudomonadota; class Betaproteobacteria; order Neisseriales; family Neisseriaceae; genus Neisseria; species Neisseria sp. HMSC055H02. Next base: position 119,846 of record NZ_KV812081.1, read on the forward strand.
CGACACCTCGCCGCGCGGCAGCCATATCAGCGACAGCGCGAACGAATTTATCGGACAGGGCGCGGGATTTTACATTGACGCGACCGAACAGCCGTGGGCGGTGCATTATCAGATGTACAGCCATATTAGCCGCGAGCTGCCCGATTGGGTGGAACGGCATTTCCCCGCCACCCAAGAGCGCAGCATCGCAGGTTTCAGCATGGGCGGGCACGGCGCGCTTTCCATCGCCCTGAAAAATCCAGGCCGCTATGCCGCCGTTTCCGCGTTCGCCCCCTTGTGCCATCCGACCGCCAGCCGAGGCGGAAAACAGGCGTTTGCCGCCTATCTAGGCGCAGAATCGGATGCTTGGCAGGCATACGACAGTACATCGCTTGTTCAGACGGCCTCTCGCAAACTGCCGATACTCATCGACCAAGGCGGAGCCGACCCGCTGTTCCCCGACGAACTGCAACCCGAAGCCTTCGTCAATGCCGCCCGCGCCAACGGCTTCAACGTGCAATACAAAGTCCGCCCCGACTACGGACACGATTATTTCTTCATCGCCAGCTTTATCGACTCGCATATCGAGTTTCACGCCGAAGCATTGGGTTTGTAAGTCCGCCATTCATAAAGTGTAGGAATCATCGCGTTGTCTACACCACCGGCCGAGAAAAACATTTGGCTGCGAAAAGGCAAGTGTTTTACTTTTGAGCCTGTTCAATCCACCGGTACCCGAATGTTGTATTTGAAATCCGAATCCAATGACCTTTTAACTTAATCTATTCAAACCACGCCAAGCCATGACCCACACCATTACGCTACCCGACCAAACCACCTTTACCGCCAACGACGGCGAAACGGTTTTAGCCGCTGCCACCCGTCAAAACCTCAATCCGCCCCATTCCTGCAAAAGCGGTGCCTGCGGGCAATGCAAAGCCGAACTGGTCAGTGGCGATATTCAAATGGGCGAACACTCGGAACAGGCCTTATCCGAAGCAGAAAAAGCCCAAGGCAAGATTTTGATGTGCTGCACCACTGCGCAAAGTGACATCAGCATCAACATCCCCGGTTACAACGCAAACGCGCTACCCGTCCGCACCCTGCCCGCCCGTATTGAAAGCATGGTTTTCAAACACGATGTCGCCCTCCTGAAACTTGCCCTGCCCAAAGCCCCGCCGTTTGCTTTCTACGCCGGGCAATACATTGATTTACTGCTGCCGGGCAACGTCAGCCGCAGCTACTCCATCGCCAATTCGCCCGACCAAGAAGGCATTTTGGAACTGCACATCCGCAGGCGCGAAAACGGCGTCTGCTCGGAAATGATTTTCGGCGGCGAACCCAAAGTCAAAGAAAAAGGCATCGTCCGCATCAAAGGCCCGCTCGGTTCGTTTACCTTGCAAGAAGACAGCGCCAAACCCATCATCCTTTTGGCAACCGGTACAGGCTATGCCCCCATCCGCAGCATCCTGCTCGACCTTATCCGCCAAGACAGCAGCCGCGCCGTCCATTTCTACTGGGGCGCGCGTCACCAAGATGATTTGTACGCACTCGAAGAAGCGCAAGAACTGACAGGTCGTCTGAAAAACGCCCGCTTCACCCCCGTCCTATCAAAAGCCGCTGAGGGTTGGCAAGGCGAAAAAGGATACGTCCAAACCTCCGCCGCAAAAGATTATCCCGACTTGAGCGGTTATGAAGTTTATGCCTGCGGTTCCGTCGCCATGACCGAAAGTGCGAAATCCGTGTTGACCGCGCAATGCAGCCTGCCTGAGACAAGCTTCTATTCGGATGCGTTTTCGCCGGCATAATAACCCAGTTTTATTACCCCTCTGGTTTATTACAGCCAGACAAACACCATCAAGGTCATCTGAAAACGAAGCTTGGAGCTTTTCAGATGACCTTTAATTTGACTCTTTTTAGACAAAATGTATAAAATAATTCTGGATTTAAAAAGTAAATCCGTATTTTTAGAAAAATAGATTGTCGTTTTGTCTAAAATGCGTATAATCCCCTTCCAAAGCAAACCATAATTTCGATAAAATTTGGACAAGGAGTATCATGCAATTAGACATTGACCGCTTAGTTACTTATTTCGGCGGCGTGAATGCACTTGCCGAAGCGTTGAAACAGCACGATCCCGAAAATGCCGCAACAACCGCAGCCATCTATAAATGGCGCACGCGCGGGTCGCTGCCTTTGGCGCAACTGCAAAAGCTGACCGCGCTGGCGGAAGCGCAAGGCAGGCCGCTGGATTTGAATGCTTTTTTACAAAAAAACGAATCTCTGGAGAGAACAGAAATGACACAGACCAACCGCGTAATTATTTTCGACACCACCATGCGCGACGGCGAGCAGTCGCCCGGTGCATCCATGACCAAAGAGGAGAAAATCCGCATTGCCCGCCAGTTGGAGAAAATGGGCGTGGATGTGATTGAGGCGGGTTTTGCCGCTGCCAGTCCGGGCGATTTTGAATCGGTCAATGCGATTGCCAAAATCATCACCAAATCCACGGTCTGCTCGTTGGCGCGTGCCGTTGAAAACGATGTGCGTAAGGCAGGCGAGGCCGTTTCCCCCGCGCTGAAAAAACGCATCCATATCTTCATTGCCACCAGCCCCATCCATATGGAGCACAAACTGAAAATGAAGCCGCAGCAGGTCATCGATGCGGCGGTCAAAGCAGTGAAAATCGCCAAAGAATACACCGACGATGTGGAATTTTCCGCCGAAGACGCCGTGCGTTCGGATTTGGACTTCCTCGCCAAAATCTTTACGGCGGTTATCGAAGCGGGCGCGACCACCATCAATATTCCCGATACCGTCGGCTACTCCATCCCTTCCGTGTGGTACGAACGTATCAGCAATATCATCAAAAGCGTGCCCAACGGCGACAAAGTAGTCTGGTCGACCCACTGCCACAACGACTTGGGCATGGCGGTTGCCAATTCGCTGGCCGCTATTCAGGCAGGCGTGCGCCAGGTGGAATGCACCATCAACGGCTTGGGCGAACGCGCGGGCAATGCCAGCCTTGAAGAAATCGTGATGGCGTTGAAAGTGCGCCATGACCTTTTCGGCTTGGAAACCGGCATCGACACCACGCAAATCGTGCCGGTATCCAAACTGGTGTCCACCGTTACCGGCTATCCGATTCAGCCCAATAAGGCGGTGGTCGGCGCAAACGCCTTTGCACACGAATCAGGCATCCATCAGGACGGCGTGTTGAAACACCCCGAAACCTATGAAATCATGACTGCCGAATCGGTCGGCTGGTCAACCAACCGCCTGACCTTGGGCAAATTGTCCGGCCGCAGCGCGTTCCGCAGCAAACTGGCGGATTTGGGCATCGAGTTGGAAAGCGAAGAGGCGCTGAACGCCGCGTTTGCCCGCTTCAAAGAACTCGCCGACAAAAAACGCGAAATCTTCGATGAAGACCTGCACGCGCTGGTGTCCGACGAAATGGGCAGCATGAACGCCGAAAGCTACAAATTCATCTCCCAAAAAATCAGCACCGAAACCGGCGAAGAGCCGCGTGCCGACATCGTGTTCAGCATCAAAGGCGAAGAAAAACGCGCTTCCGCCACCGGCTCCGGCCCTGTCGATGCGATTTTCAAAGCGATTGAGAGCGTGGCGCAAAGCGGCGCGACTTTGCAGATTTATTCCGTCAACGCCGTAACGCAAGGCACGGAAAGCCAAGGCGAAACCAGCGTCCGTCTGGCACGCGGCAACCGCGTCGTCAACGGACAAGGCGCGGATACCGACGTTTTGGTCGCCACTGCCAAAGCCTACCTCTCCGCCTTGAGCAAACTGGAATTCGGTGCCGCCAAACCGAAAGCACAAGGCAGCGGTACGATTTGAGCTTAAATGGTTTGATTTGAATTTAAAAAGCAAAGAGGTCGTCTGAAAACCGGATTTTGAGGTTTCAGACGACCTTTTTCATGACCGCCCGCTGTACCCCGAATATCGATACCAACACCAACGCAAATCCCGCCAGCGACTTCCCGTCCATCCCTTGTCCTAAAAACAGCCAGCCCAAGATAAATGCCGAGACAGGGCTGAGCAATCCCAGCGACGAAACCGCAGCAGGCGAAAGTTTGGAGATTCCTCTGAAAAACAACACATAAGCCAATACGGCACCAAACAGGCTCAAATACAGATAGCCGCCGATATTGGCGGGGCTTAAAGATTCGAGCGGCGGCTCGGCAAGCAGGGCGACGGGCAGTAAAAACAAGCCGCCGATAAAAAGCTGCCAGCCTGTGAACGCCAACACGGGCAGCGAAGTGCGACGGTGTTTCGACAAATAAACGCCCAACGCCATCGCCGCCGCGCCCGCCAATGCCGCCAAAATCCCCGTACCGTCATAGCGCGCCTGCGGCGACAATACCAAGAGCGCAATCCCCAAAACCCCTGCCGCCGACCAAGCCCAAGCCGCTTTGGGCGGCATGGTTTTGCCGATTAACCAAGTGAACACCAGCACCATCAGCGTCTGCGTCGAACTCAATACCGCCGCCAGTCCGCCCGGCAAGCGATACGCCGCCACAAACAGCATGGCCTGAAAAAAGCCGATGTTCAAAAAACCGAGTAAGACAACGGTCGCCCATTCGTCGCGTTTGGGTATGCGCCGCGTCCACGCCAACAGCAAAAGCCCGGCGGGTAAAACACGGATAAGCGCGGCGGTGAACGGTCGGTCCGGCGGCAGAAATTCTGTGGTCACGAGATAGGTGCTGCCCTAAATTAACGGGGCGAGTGCGGTGGTCAGGATGGTGGCGGTACGGCTGGACATAGGATTCCTTGTGTGCGGCGTTTTAGCTTCCCAGAAACTTCGTTTTCAGGTAGCCTGTGAAACCGTCTGGAAACGGGATGGGTATGATGTAAAAGCAGCCCGCACATTTTAAAACACAAGTGCAGGCTGCTTTTTGCGTTTTCAGGCAGCCTCAATCCGTCACCGAAGCCGCCACCCATTTTACCACCAACGGACGCACGCCGAGCAGGCTGGCGAATGCCACCGGCCAAGTAATCAGATACGATTTCAACAAGCGCAGCAGGTAGTCCGCGTCGATGCCGGTATTCAGCGCCACCAGCACAGCGCTCACAATCAGCACCATCACCGCCGAGGCGTAAAAAGAAAACAATACACCCGCGTATTTTTTCGGCAATTTTTTCATCTAGTTTCTCTCAAAAAGTTCATATTGCGCAGTTTAAATCGTTTATAAAAATACGAAAATAAGATAAATTGGCAAACACAGCCAAAAAATGCACAAAGGAAGCAATAATGGATTGGGACTGGAACGGTATCCGCTATTTCACCACTCTCGTGGAAAAACAAACCCTTACCGCCGCTGCCGAACACCTGGGCGTGCAGCACAGCACCGTTTCGCGACAAATCGCCCAGCTGGAAAACGCACTCGGATTGCACCTGTTCGACCGCATCGGCAAACGCTACCTGCTCACTCCCGAAGGCGAACGACTTTATCGCCATGCCTGCGAAATCTGCAAAGATATGAGCATGTTGCAGCGTACCGCGCGCGAACAGGCCGAGCTGCGGCACAGCGTTGTCATTTCCGCACCGCCATTCGTCGCCCGACTGATGCTGATGCCCCACATTGCCGATTTCTACCGCAAACACAACAATATACGCCTTATCATTCAAAGCGATGCCGCACTCGCCGACCTGCACGGCCGCCAAGCCGACATCGCCCTGCGCCTCGTCCGCCCCACCCAAAACGATCTTGCCGTACGCCGCATCTCCCATTTCTCCTACCGCATCTATGGCCATGAAGGCTACCTGAAAACCATCCGCCGCGAAGACTGGCATTTCGTGCAAATTGCCGTAAACACCCGTTTTTCCCGCTGGTTTGCCGAACAAATCGGCGAAGATGCCGACATTTCCTTCGCCAGCAACGACTTCGCCGCCGTCAAACAAGCCGTGTGCGGACAAATCGGCATCGGTATCCTGCCTGATTTCGCCGTTTTTCCCGCCGACAGGCTGCATCCCGTCTCACTCAATCCGGATGCCCTGCTACCTGAATTCGCAGCGGAACTCTTGCTGGTGATGCACGAAGACGTGCGCCGCAGCCCCAGCGTAAGGGCGGTGGCGGATTATTGGGGCAATGTATTGGGAAATGGATAATCCATCCTGAAAAAGCAGCCTGCACTTGAAAATTCAAAGTGCAGGCTGCTTTTCGTTTGGGCAGTGCTGCTTTAGCCCTAGTTCCTTTCCTTCGGCGGAGCAGTTGCAGGAAACTATCAGCACAATGGCGGTTAGTGTCCAAACTGTACGAAGCAATCTGCCCTTCGGCAATGTGCTGCTTGGCTTGCGCTTCGGCAGCGGGGTTGGTTGGGATTTCCGCTGCCTGCGTGCAGCCGATTTGTCGCAATACGTCGGCCAACACGTCCGATTTTGCCGTGTCCAAGCCGTCTTCGTAGCGGGCTTTTGGGCAGGCGAGCAGGTGTTCCGGCCCGCGTTGCTTTGTCTTGGCCTTTTACCCGATTAAAACGGAAGTCATGCTGATTGAGCCGAAAGCGAGTTCGTCATTGAATATTTCCATATCGTCCTGCGGTTCGCGCAGCGCGGCGGTGTAGAGCAGCGGCAGGTAGTGTTCCGGGGGGACGACACGGAGAGTGCGGCAGCTTCCACCAACCGTTCGTAATGCACCAGCGTGTCGTTGTCCCGCACGGTAAGGGCGCGGTTGACCGTATTGCGGAAGTCTATTGCCCGACCGTAGCCTCCGGCAGATTCGCAGCGCATGGTGCGCAGGTTGTGCACGATGTTGCCGCTGCCGGCCACCAGCACGCCTTGTTCGCACAGCGGGGCGAGTTTTTCGCCAAATCGAAATGCCATTGTACAGGTTGTATCAGGTTCAAGCTGAGCTGCACTACGGGAATGTCGGCTTCGGGATACAGGCGTTTCAGCACCGCCCACGCGCCGTGGTCGAAGCCACGCTCCGGGTTCATTACTACATTTTCAGGCTGCAACAGCGAGCACACCTGCCCCGCAGTTCGGGCGAGCCGGGCGCGGGATATTGCATTTGGCTGAGTGCTGCGGGGAAGCCGTAAAAATCTTAAATCATTTCGGGACGTTCGCCGGACGTTACCTGCAAACGGTTGCCGTACCAGTGCGCCGAAATCATCAGAATGGCTAAATTTCTGCTCAATGCGGATGAAGCCTTAGCGGATGATTTTACGGGAAATTTTGTGCGAACAATCCCGTTTGGGGAAGGATATATTTTCTTAATGGGAAATCATCGGGCGGTTTATAGCTTTTGTGTTTTATTTTTGTTGTTTAACAGGCTGCCTGAAAGCACGGGTGGGTGCGTGGTTGGCGCAATCAAAAGCAGCCTGCACTTATGCTTTGAATATCCAGGCGACTTCCTACATCAGCAGACAATCTACCAAATCTTCTACTGCCATATCACATTGTCCCGTTTGCGCGGCAACAATCAAACCCTCTCCCAATAAAAATACTTTATCGGCAAGTTTCTGAGCATTATCTGTATCTGTGCCGCTTTCGCTCAAACGCGTCCGTAAAAAATCACGGATTTGGGATTTGTGGGCGGCAGATTTTTGGTGCGGGCTGCTGTTTGGGTCGGCATATTCGCCGCAGACATTGATGAACATGCAGCCGCAGAAATCGGGAGATTTTGTCCAATCGGCGATAAAGTCAAGATAGGCGCGAGCGGTTTGCGCTTTGGGTTTTTCATCCAATGCCGCAGCAAGTTTGTCCATGAATTGTTCATGGCGGTAGTCCAAAACGGCATCTATCAAGCCGTCTTTACTGCCGAAATGGGCATATAGTGTGCGTTTGGTCGTACCGGCGTTCTGCGCCAGCAATTCTACGCCTGATGCGTGAAACCCTTCCTTGTAAAACAGGTCGTGGGCAGTGCGGATGATGTTTTCTTTGATAGACATAAAAAATCCTTGCATAAAGTATACCGATTGGTATAGTATTTAAAAATATACCGATTGGTGTATTTTAACTGATTTGGAGAATATTAAAATGTCAGAGAAAAAACTTTTTGCCGCCTATGAAAAATGCCCGCCCAGACTGTCTTATGGTGTTATCGCTGCCGCATGGCTGGGCGCGGCGTTGGCAACGGGTGCTTTTGCCGGAATAGGGAATGCGGCAAACCTGCCTTTGGTGTTGGGTTCGTTCGGCGCTAGCTGCTTGTTGGTCTTTGCCTATCCGCAAAGTCCTTTTGCACAGCCTAAAAACGTTATCGGAGGACATTTTGTCGCCACTTTAACGGGGTTGGTATTTATGGCGGCATTCGGTGCAGGCTGGTGGGTAATGGCTTTGGCTGTCGGCACGGCGGTGGCATTGATGTTGCTGCTTCGCGTACCGCACCCGCCGGCAGGCTCCAATCCTTTGATTGTGATGCTCGGTGGCGTGGGCTGGGATTTTTTGATTACGCCGACTTTGGCCGGGTCGCTGATTTTGGTGGCCTTGGCCTTGGTTTACAATAATTTGGGCAAAGGGCGGCGGTATCCGACTTATTGGTTGTAAGGCCGCTTTAATCTTTTTCGGGATTGGACAATTCAGATAAACCATCCAATCTCCAATCTAAGTCTCCCAAACATGCTCCACTGCTATTCCCGGCGACCCCACTCTGTAGCGGTTTCATCAAAAGCCCCACTTATTCCGCCAGCACCGCATCTACCGCCGCAAACGCATGGATGGCGGTGCTGTCGAACACGGGCAGCGGGCTGTCGCTTTCTTTCAGAAGTTGACACCTTTTTCTACTTCAAAAGATTCATTCAAGGTATTTTACTTCCTATGCTTGGTACGAATAAGCGCAGATAAATCATAGCCTTGCTCTTTTGCTTGCTGCAAATACGCTTGATATACCGATTCATCCATGCTCGGTTTGCGCGACAACAACCACAAATATTTCCTATCGGGCTGTCCTATCATCGCATATTGGTAATTGCTGTCCAAAGCCATCACCCAATAAGGTGCCTTGCCTACAGGCAGCCATCGAATCGCTTTGGGCAGAAAAGTCACGCTCAACTTGGTGTTTTCCGCATTCTGCACATATGCCAGCCCTTCTGCCGCCGACCAAGTTCCATCCGCCTTCAAACAACGGTTGGTCACGCTGATAGTGTCCTTGTTTTTTATCTTATAAAACGCCGTCACATCCGATACGCAATGACTTTGGTAAGGCATAGGCAATCGCGCGATTTCGTACCACTGTCCTGCATAACGCTGCACATCTACTTGCGGAACGGTTTGCAGCGGAGGCAAACTTTCCGACTGTGCGTAAGCAGCAAAACACATAGTTCCTAATAATAACAATCCTTTAATTTTCATCTTGCACGCTCCTTTAAAAAATATCAGCATATATCATTTCGGCAAAGACAACACACCACTTTGAGTAAAAATATTGGAACACTTACCGGATAAACCGGAGGCTTATTGACAACAATGTCTGGCAAGCCATGCTCTGCGGCTTGGTGTTTTTTTTGATTGTTGGCGGTCGGTGCTGCAACGCCGGTTATTGATACGCATACTTTCGTGCAGATTTACTCAGCATTTTCATGTGGATGTCCGCAATCAGCCTGACGACTTGCTGCGATTGGTCGAACAATATTCCAACCTGAAAGACATCGGTCAAAGGGTGGAATTGTCTGAAAAAGGGCTGGCATAGACAGGGG
>NZ_KV812081.1:129566-142286 GCF_001813335.1 Neisseria sp. HMSC055H02
CGTCTGAAAAATTTTCAGACGACCTTTTTCTACTTCTCCTGTTTCTTCAACAACACGCACGCCAGAATCAGGCTGGTGGCGGCAAAGGCGGCGATAGCGGCGTATTCATGCAGCAGGTCGGCGGTGTGCAGCCCTTTGGTGAAGCTGCCGACGCTGACGGTGTAATACCACGACGACGGGAAGGTTTTGCCGATAATCAGCGCGCCGCCTTCCATGGTGGAAAGCGGGTAGAGAAAACCGGAATAGGTTTGCGCGGGGATCATGGTGATGATGGCGGTGGCGAAGATGGCGGCAAGCTGGGAGCGCACGAAGCAGGAAATCAGTAGCCCCAGCGCGGTGCTGGCGGACACCATCAAGAGCGTGCCGACGGCGAGTCCTGCAAACGAGCCTTTGAGCGGCACGCCGAACAGGTAAATAATCATCAGCATCATGGCGGCGAAATTGACCATGCCGACGGCGATATAGGGAAGCTGTTTGCCGATCAGATATTGCGCCACGGCGGCGGGCGATGCGTAGAAATTGGCGATGGAACCGATTTCGCGTTCGCGCACCACGCCGACCGCCGACATCATGGCGGGTATCATCATCAACACCAGCATCATCACGCCCGGAGCGATGGCGTTGATGCTGTCGAAATCCTGATTGTACATAAAGCGCGGTTCGATGCCGGCGGGTGCTTTGAGCGAAACGGGCAGCCCGCTTTCTGCGATGCGGTCTTTGGTGTAGGCGGTGATCAGGCTGCCGATGTAGCCGCGGATATTGGTGGCGTTAAACGGCATGGAGCCGTCCACATAAAACCCGACTTCAGGCTTGAGCCCGCGCGCCAAATCGCGCCCGAAACCGCTCGGAATATCGATGACCAATATGGCGCCGGAGCTTTTGAGCACGGTGTCGATTTCGGCTTCGGACTGTATCGGCGGCTGTTGGAGGAAGTAGCGCGAACCGTCGAAATATTCGACCAGCTCGCGGCTGGCGGCGGTTTGGTCGCGGTCGTAAACGGCAAATTTCAGATTCCGCACGTCAAACGAGATCCCCCACGATACCGACGCCATGATAATCAACGGGCCGAACACGGCAAAAAACAGGCGGATTTTGTCGCGCAGGAGTTCTTTGGCTTCGCGGCGGGCGAAGGTCCAAATCATGGAAAAACGGTATTTGAAGGTGTCGGTGTTTGGGTTGTCTCGTAAGGTGTGTGAACTTTGTTCACGCACGCCGTTTTGAGTTTCAGACGACCCTGTATCTTTTCCTTGAAGGTCGTCTGAAAGCTCAGAATGCCCGTTATCCGATGCCACTTCCGCGTGCGTGGCTTGCGCCACACACCCTACGGTCGGAGTTTCCGCCGGTAGGGTGTGCGAACTTTGTGCATGCACGCCGTCTGTATTTTGGTAAAACTCGCGTTGATCACTTTCAGAGTGCGCAGCCTCCTGACGAGACGACCTTTCCCCACCTTCCCCGCCTTCCGCTTCGATCAGATACTGCACAAATGCTTCTTCCAAATCCGGCGCATTCTGCCTTGCCGCCAGTTCGGCGGGCGTACCCACAGCCAGCACGCGGCCTTTGTGCATAAAGGAAATGCGGTCGCAGCGGGCGGCTTCGTTCATAAAGTGGGTGGAAACGAAAATGGTGATTTTGTCTTCGCGGGAGAGTTTCAGAAGATGCCGCCAAAACATATCGCGCGCGGCGGGATCGACCCCCGAAGTCGGTTCGTCCAAAATCAATACTTCGGGGTGGTGCAGGCAGGCGGCGGCCAGTTGCAGGCGTTGGCGGATGCCCAGCGGCAACGATGCAGGCGCGGTGTCGGCAACGTCCGCCAAATCAAACTGTTGCAGGGCTTCTTCCACCGCCGCCGTGCCTTTAGCGCCCATCTGGTAGAGTCTGGCGTGCAAATCCAAATTGCGGCGCACGCTCAGTTCTTCATACAACGAAAACGCCTGCGACATATAGCCGACGCGCATTTTCGTGTCCAAGCCGCCCGCGTCTATCGGCTTGCCCAACAGCGTGGCGTCGCCTTCGGTCGCTTCCAGCAGGCCGGTCAGCATTTTCATGGTGGTGGACTTGCCGCAGCCGTTGCTGCCGAGAAAGCCGAAAATCTCGCCTTTTTGAATGGTGAAGCTGACATGGTCCACAGCGGTAAAATCGCCGAAACGCTTGGTCAGCCCGTGCGCTTCCATCGCAGGCGGCGCAGCGGGATCGGGGACGAACGGCGTGATTTCCAAACCGCCCGAACCCTGCTGTTTCTCCGGTGGCAGCATTTTGACGTAGGCCTCTTCCAACACATCGGTGCCGTAATCTGCCAGCACGTCGGCGGTAGGCTTGTTTTCCAGCAGCCTGCCCGCGTCCATCGCCAGCAGCCGCTCGAAACGCTGCGCCTCTTCAATATAGGCGGTCGCCACAATCACGGTCATGCCCGCGTGTTCCCGCCGCAAATCGTCCACCAAAGCCCAAAACTGGCGGCGCGACAAAGGATCCACGCCCGTGGTCGGTTCGTCCAGAATCAACAAATCCGGGCTGTGCACCAGCGCGCAGCACAAACTCAGCTTCTGCTTCATCCCGCCCGAAAGCTTGCCCGCCGCGCGGTCTGCAAACGGCGCAAGGCGGGTCGCCTCCATCAGCCGCGCAATCTGCCGCGTACGCTCCTGCCCGTCCAAACCAAACAGCCGCGCGTGGAAATCGATATTCTCATACACCGACAAGGTAGGATACAGGTTGCGCCCCAAACCCTGCGGCATAAAGGCGATGCGGTGCGACAAATCCCGCCGCACGTCCTTGTCCGCCATATCGCCGCCCAACACTTCCACCCGCCCGTCCTGAATCACCTTCACACCCGCCATCAGCGAGAGCAGCGTCGATTTGCCCACGCCGTCCGGCCCGATCAAACCGACCGTCGCGCCTTTCGGAATGTCCAGCGACACATCGTCAAGCGCAATGGTCTTGCCGTAGCGGTGGGAAAGTTTTTGGATGGAAACGGTGTTCATAATGCAGCCTTTTTTGCAGAAAACGGGATTTCAGACGACCTGTTCGTCACGGCTGATTCCATCGGGCTTACGGCTTAAAAGCTCTGCCGACGCCTCACCCGCAGGTATGTATCCGCTTCATCAGTTACCTACCCGAGGTCGTCTGAAAAAGCGGATAACAGCCTAATCAAGGAAATTGAATATGTCTGAAAATTTCCCTTAATACCGTGAAACATAATGAAAGGATACATCGAACAAAGGTCGTCTGAAAACCTTGTCCATAGGCTTTCAGACGACCTTTTCTTTATGCCCTACCTTACAAATGCGGGTTCATCAGGTTTTCGGGCGACAGGATGCGGTCGAGTTCCGCTTCGCTCAACAGGCCGCGTTCGAGTACGACTTCGCGCACGCCTTTGCCGGTTTGGGCGCAGATTTTGCCGACCAAATCGCCGTTTTCATGGCCGATATACGGGTTCAGGTAAGTGACCAGGCCGATGGAGTTGAACACATAGCGTTCGCAGATTTCGCGGTTGACGGTAATGCCTTTGACGCATTTTTCGGCGAGGTTTACCGCAGCGTTGCCCAAGAGGGAGATGGTTTCAAACATACATTGCGCGATGACCGGCTCCATCACGTTTAATTGCAACTGCCCCGCTTCGGCGGCGAAAGTGATGGTGGTGTCGTTGCCGATGACTTTGAAACAGACTTGGTTGACCACTTCGGGAATCACGGGATTGACTTTGGCAGGCATAATCGACGAGCCTGCCTGCATTTCCGGCAGGTTAATCTCTTTCAAACCGGCACGCGGGCCGGACGACAAGAGGCGCAAGTCGTTACAGATTTTCGATAATTTCACCGCCGTACGCTTCAATGCGCCGTGTACCATCACATACGCGCCGCAGTCGGAAGTCGCTTCAATCAGGTTTTCGGTCAATTTGCAATCCAAGCCGCTGACTTCGGACAATTTTTTCACCGCCAAAGCCGCGTAGCCTTTCGGCGTGTTCACGCCCGTGCCGATGGCGGTTGCGCCCAAGTTGACTTCCAACAACAAGGCGCGCGTGCGGTCCAGATTCAAAATCTCTTCTTCCAGCAACACTTGGAAAGACTGAAATTCCTGCCCCGCCGTCATCGGTACGGCATCTTGAAGCTGGGTGCGCCCCATTTTCAAAACATCTTTAAACTCATCGGCTTTGGCGGCAAACGCATCTTTCAGCAACGCCAGTTTTTCCAGCAGTTCGCCGACGCTGTAATACACCGCCAGCCTGAAGCCGGTCGGATACGCGTCGTTGGTGGACTGGCTGGCGTTCACATGATCCATCGGATTGACGATGTCATAGCGACCTTTCTCGTAGCCCAATATTTCCAAAGCAAGGTTGGCGATGACTTCGTTGGTGTTCATGTTGACCGAAGTCCCCGCACCGCCCTGATACACGTCGGACGGGAATTGGTCGAGGCAGCGGCCTTTGAGCAACACTTCGTCGCAAGCCTTTTCAATGGCGGCAGCGATTTCGGGTTTCACCGCACCCAGTTCGCCGTTTGCCTGCGCGGTCGCTTTTTTCACCATCACCATGCTGCGGACAAACTGCGGCACGTCGGAAATTTTTTGATTGGAAATTTTAAAGTTTTCCACCGCGCGCAAAGTATGGATGCCCCAATACGCCTCGGCGGGGATTTCGCGGTCGCCCAGCAAATCGTGTTCGATACGGACAGTCATTTCTCTTACCTTCTCATTCGTTGGTTTATCAAGTAATGTGCATATGCAGGCGGAACATTAGACCGTTTTGCATGGGTTGTCTAGCTGCAAATGCGCCGTTGTTATCAAAGCAGGAAAAACACTCCCACCCGAAAGACAAAAGGTCGTCTGAAACCTTTTTCAGACGACCTTTTACATACTTACATCCCGACCAGTCCCCGTATCTGCGGCCAGTAAAACAAACAGGCGATGGCGCAGACGGCGACGCTGATGCCTGCGGCGTTGATGCTGCTGATTTTTTCTTTAAACGCCATCGCGCCGACCAGCGTTCCCAAGACGATGACACCGATGTTCATACCTGCGAAGACCAGCGTCGGGTTGTCTTTCATCATTTGGTGGGCAGTGATGTAGGTAACGATGTTGGCGAAATTCAAACCGCCCAAGACGATGCCGCCGATAATGCCTTCTTTCGTCCATTTGGTCGACTGGGAGAAAAGGTAGCCGAACATCAAAATACCGGCGAGGCTGAAGGCGACCAAGAGGTTGCCGGAAAACGCCGTACCGCTTTTGGCAAGCTGTTTGAAGAGGATGTCGATGATGCCGTAGCCCGCCCAAACGCCCGCAAGCAGCGTGATTTGCGTACCCAATCCGCCCGATTTCTTGCCGCCGTCGGCTTTCCACAACAAGCAGAACAAAGCCACAAACGCCAAAACGATGCCTATCAGCCGCCCTTCGGTCAAGGCTTCGCCAAAAATGACGAACGCGGAAATAATCGGCAATATCAAAGACAAACGCTGCGCCGCATCGGACTTGACGATACCCGCCGCATCGACCGCCTTGCCCATAATCACAAACACCGAAGGCAGCAGCACGCCCAGCGCGCCAAACAGCCACCAAGTCGGCAAAAAGGCTTTCGGGTTGCTCAAATCGGGTTTCAACACCCAAGCCGTCAACGCCACTGCGACGATGTAGTTCACCGCCACCGCCTGCGCGACGTCGATTTTGTTCTTACGCGCCAATTTGAGCAATACCGACACAGACACGCTGCACAGTATGCTTGCCAATAAATAAATCATGTTTTTCCTTTGATTGAATGTGTCGGATGCGTGGACAAATTTTCAGACGACCTTCTTGGTGTCCTGTTTTGATATTTAGTTTCCCGCAAACGACCCATACAAAAATTTCAGACGACCCCGGGATGCGAAGGTCGTCTGAAAACAAGGCGGGCGGTTGCGCTTAGAACCAAGTATCCAAAGACATACGCTTGTTGTCCATCAGTCTGACGAAACCTGCCGCCAGACGGTAAGCAAACCAAACCGATACCAAAAACAGCAACACAGAGCCGATGCCGATAAACGCGGTGATTTTACTCAAAACAAACCCCGCCAGACCGCCCCAGAAGGTTTTAATCAGATAGTCTGCGTGGTTATTATAAACCGAGTCTCCCATATCGCCACGTTTTACATACGCCAAAACAATGCCGGCTACAGGCATCACGAAGGTCGCAAATGCCAAGGCAAACAAGGCATACATCGCCATCACATAAGTCCGGTCGCCGTCTTGGCGCGGCGCTTCCGCCGTATGTTCGCTACCGGTCTGCTGGCTGGCGGTCTGCCCGCTTCTACCGCTGAATTCACGGAGCGACTCGTCGTACCATGCCCGACGTTCGGGATCGACCAGCGTATCGTAAGCCTGACGGATTTCCTTAAAACGCTCTTCCGCTTCGGGAT
This sequence comes from Neisseria sp. HMSC055H02, assembly GCF_001813335.1. Lineage (NCBI taxonomy): Bacteria > Pseudomonadati > Pseudomonadota > Betaproteobacteria > Neisseriales > Neisseriaceae > Neisseria > Neisseria sp. HMSC055H02. The sequence continues at coordinate 135,944 of NZ_KV812081.1, forward strand.
TGCCGGGATTACGATCGGGATGGTATTTCATTGCCGAATCGCGATAGGCTTTTCTGATTTCTGCAATGTCCGCATCCGCCGAAATGCCGAGAATTTCATAAAAATTACGGTTTTCCATATTAGGGTGTGCCTCTTTGGTTTGTGTTTGCCAAAGCCCGATACCGTGAAATCACGCTAACAGGCTGTTTGACAGAATGAAAACAGATATAAAATCAGGCATTGTGTTCTTTTTATAAAACCTTCAAATTTGCCCGAATCTGCGTTTCCCGACTTAAAACCGTTTTGCATCCCTTTAGACGGCGACCTGTACATCCTGCGGATTCAAAGCCCGCAAAGCCTGCGGACTGACACCGATGATAAATCCGCGCTTGCCGCCGTTGATATAAACTTTCTCCAAATCCCAAATACTTTTTTCAACATACACAGGCAACCGGGTTTTCATACCGAAAGGCGTCGTCCCGCCCACCAGATAGCCCGTCCATTTGTTTGCCTGTTTCGGATCGGCAGGCTCGATGTGTTTCATGCCCAAATCGCGTGCCAGATTGCGGGTCGAAATCTGCTTGTCGCCGTGCATCACGACGACCAGCCCTTTCTTCGCTTCGTTTTGCAGCACGATGGTTTTGACTACCTGATGCTCGTCCACGCCGAACAACTGTGCAAACTGCCCTGTCCCGCCGTGTTCCTCATAAACATAAATATAAGGCTCAAAATCAATTTGATGTGTACGCAAGAAACGGACGGCAGGAGTAACCGGATAATCGGTATTTTTGCTCATGATGCAGTTCCAATAATATTCAGACGACCTAAAACCAATATGACAATGACGCGTAAAAATAGTTTCCGCATCTTTTCAAAAACAACAAAACCGCCCGCCTGCTGTGGCAGACAATCAAGCTGAATGTTACCATAAGCCCCTGCCCAATATCCGCCATCCTGTTCCGCCCCATCAGGCAAACCGAAATCCGACGACGGGACAGAATGCCCCGTGCGCCCAACCTCAAGGAATATCAAATGAATATCCGATACCTCGGTACCACCGAACGCTACTCCGAAGCCGTCTGCGCCGGAGGATTCGTCTTCCTCTCAGGCATGGTTCCCGAAAATCCCGAAGTCGATGCCAAAGCCCAGACTGAAAATGTCTTGGCACAAATCGACCGTTGGCTTGAAAAATGCGGCTCCGACAAAGCACACATCCTCGAAGCCACCATCTTCCTGACCGATATGAACGACTACGCCGCCATGAACGAAGCCTGGGATGCCTGGACAGCCCCCGGCCGCACCCCTGCCCGCGCCTGCATCGAAGCCAAACTCGCCAAACCGGAATGGGCGGTCGAAATCAAAGTATCCGCCGTGTGCAAGTGATTGGATTGGACAAGGGGTCGTCTGAAAACCACAGTCGATTTTTCAGACGACCCCTTTCATAAAAAATGCAACGAAAGCAGAGCGATTGGATTGACGGTAAAGTAAATCACCTATCAATACAAAAAGGTCGTCTGAAAGCCCAAGTTTTCAGACGACCTTTTACAATCAAAGCATTATGCGAACGGATGATGCAAAACGATGGTTTCTTCGCGGTCAGGGCCGGTAGAGACGATGGCTACCGGTGCGCCGCAGACTTCTTCGATACGTTTCAAATATGCTTTGGCGTTTGCAGGCAATGCGTCGTAGCTTTTCACGCCGAAGGTCGATTCGCTCCAGCCGGGCATGGTTTCGTAAATCGGCTTGCAGGTTTCTACCGCATCGGAACCGCAAGGCAGGATGTCGGTTTTGCTGCCGTCGGGTAATTCGTAGCCGACGCAGATATTGATGGTTTCAATGCCGTCCATCACGTCCAGCTTGGTGATACACATGCCGGAAATGCCGTTGACTTGAATGGAACGTTTCAACGCGGCGGCATCAAACCAACCGCAGCGGCGTGCGCGGCCGGTTACGGAGCCGAATTCGTGTCCGCGCTCTGCCAAACCTGCGCCTACTTCGTCAAACAATTCAGTCGGAAACGGGCCTGAACCGACGCGCGTGGTATAGGCTTTGACGATGCCCAAAACATAATCCAGCATTTGAGGACCTACGCCCGCGCCTGCGGAAGCGGCTCCCGCCAAGCAGTTGGACGAGGTAACGAAGGGGTAAGTGCCGTAGTCGATATCCAACAGCGTACCTTGTGCGCCTTCAAACAGCAGTTTTTCGCCGTTTTTGTTTTTCTCGTTCAACACACGGGATACGTCGGTAATCATAGGCGTAATGCGCGGCGCGACTTTTTCGATAACCGCCATCACATCTTCCGCTTTCACCGGCTCGGCATTGTGCAGATGTTGCAGCTGGACATTGTAATAGGCAAGGACGGCATCCAGTTTTTCACGCAGTTTTTCAGGATGCAGCAAATCGACGACGCGGATGGCGCGGCGTGCCACTTTGTCTTCGTAGGCAGGGCCGATGCCGCGGCCGGTCGTGCCGATTTTGCCTTTGCCGCGCGATGCTTCGCGGGCTTGGTCAAGCGCAATGTGGTAAGGAAGGATCAGCGGGCAGGTCGGGGCGATTTTCAGACGAACTTCAACGTTTTTCACGCCTGCTGCGTTCAACTCGTCGATTTCACCCAACAATGCTTCGGGGGAAACGACAACGCCGGAGCCGATGAAGCAATCCAAGTTTTCATGCAGAATGCCGCTCGGAATCAGGCGCAAAATGGTTTTCTTGCCGCCGACGACCAAAGTATGACCCGCATTGTGGCCGCCTTGGAAACGCACGACACCGCTGGTTTCTTCCGCCAGCCAGTCAACGATTTTACCTTTGCCTTCATCGCCCCACTGGGCGCCGATTACTACAACATTTTTAGCCATAGCCATATAACCTATTAATATTAAAAAATTATCGTGAATCAACTTCAAACCAAGACGGCTTTGCGCCCTGCCCTGATTTGCCTTTAATCCGCTATGAATGGGTATTTAAATTTTCTCAACCTGCCAAACGCCGTCCGACTTTTTCAGACGACCTGTAACCTCTTCCGAAGCATTGTGTCCGATACCGTAGTTGATAACGACACATTGCCCCTGTTCACGCAAGGCTTCGACTGCTTCGCGTGCCGCTTCGGCATCGTCCGCATCAACCAAGACGACGGGCTGCCGCTCAATGGCGGGCAAACGTCCGATAAAGCTGCGCAAGTCGAAACTGAATCCCGTTGCCGGACGCGCACGGCCGAAATATTCGCCCAATCCGTCATAACGCCCGCCCCGTGCGACCGCGTCATGGAAATTTGAACCGTATGCCGCATACAGCAAGCCCGTGTGGTAATTGTCGACACGCAGTTCGGATAAATCGATATGGACTTTCTGATTCGGGAAGGCATCGCACACTGCCTGCAATTCGTCCAATGCGCTGCCGACCGCTGACAAATCCGGCAATCGTTCGCGCGCAGCGGACAACACTTCCCGTCCGCCATACAGACGCGGCAGCAGCGAAAATGCTTTTGCCCACATACCGTCCAGCTTCCAAGCCTTAACCTGCGCTTCGACCGTTTCGGTATCTTTATCCTGCATCAACGCAAGCAGCGTTGCGGATTGCTCCGCATCCAAATGCGCCGCATAGGACAAAGCGCGGAATACGCCGATGTGCCCCAGCGACAGCAAAACCTCGCCCATATCGGCAATCTTCATACTTTTGAGCATCAGGTCAATCAGTTCGATATCCGCCCGTATGTCGGCGAAACCATACATCTCCGCCCCTGCCTGTAAAGGTTCGCGCATATTGAGCAAACCTTCCGGCCGCGCGTGCAACACAGGACCTGCGTAGCACAAGCGGTTAATCCCTTGATTGGCGGACAAAAGATGCGCATCGATACGCGCCACTTGCGGCGTAATGTCGGCACGGATGCCCAACTGCCGACCGCTCAGCTGATCGACCACCAAAATGGTTTTCAAAGACAAACCCGCGTCAATGTGTGTCAGCAGGGAATGGCTGTATTCCATCAGCGGAGGCTGTACCAGCTCGTAACCGTGCACTCGGAACAAAGTCAACAACTGCTCTCGCGCGCTTTCCAACTGTCGGGCGTTGGTCGGCAACACATCGGCAACATGTTCGGGAAGCTGCCAAGATTGCATAGGAATCTACCTTCTATCTGTTTTTGTAAACGCAAAGGGCTGCTTGAATTTAAAACCAGACGGACACACAGCCCGCTTCTCGAAATACGCCGCGCAAACGATGCAGCGTTTCCAAAAAATCTGATTTTAAATTCAAACAGCCCCTGATTGACGGCTTTAAACCGCCGAGTTATTAAAAGCAGACTTTACCATACAAAACAGTTTTGTGCAGCCTGTTTTCATACAAAAGTCGTCTGAAAAAAGATGGGCAATCCTCTATTCGCAATGGAAATTGCTTGTTTTCTCTTTAAAAGAATCCATCGCAATTTGGCACATGCGTTGCCGTTGTCCCAAATCTGCCGCAGGCAGCGATTGAAATAAAAATTTTGTATTGTTGCGTTGAAAATCGGCTTTCTTGCCTGCCTTTTTATAACACTCGTCTGCGCGTGCGAAATATTGACGGCAGATTTCCGGCAATTCTTCCAACGATAAAGGTTTGTGCTTATGCATCCCATGTGCTGACACAGCCAGCGGAGAGATAGCCAAAATCGCTGCCGCAACAAATTTCAAACTTTTTTGAAACCAATAATTTTTCATAATAAAACCTTAAAATCTATATCTACATGATGATATTGCTTTTCGCAAAATCCACTACGTTTGTTTTCAGACGACCTCAAAGCCGACTCAACCAAGGTGCGCCAGTTGTCCACGCATCTCGGTAATCACCGCCTTATAGTCCGGCTTGCCAAAGATGGCGGAACCTGCCACAAAAGTATCGGCACCCGCCGCCGCGACGGCGGCGATATTGTCGGTTTTGATGCCGCCGTCCACTTCAATGGCGATGTGCCGCCCGCTTTGCGCTTCGTACCGATCCAACATCGCCCGCACTTGACGGATTTTTTCAAGGGTATGCGGGATGAAGCTTTGTCCGCCGAAACCGGGATTGACCGACATCAACAATACCATGTCCAGCCTGTCCAATACGTTTTCCAAAACGTAAGCAGGAGTTGCCGGATTCAACACCAACCCTGCCTGACAGCCTGCATCTTTAATCAGGCTCAGGCTGCGGTCGATATGGCGGCTGGCTTCGGGATGAAACGTGATAATTGACGCCCCTGCTTTGGCAAATGCCTGAATCAGATCGTCAACGGGTTCGACCATCAGATGCACATCAATCGGCACGGTGGCATAAGGCTTCAACGCTGCGCAGACCATAGGGCCGAACGTCAGGTTCGGCACATAATGATTGTCCATCACGTCGAAATGGATCAAATCGGCTCCCGCTTCGATAACTTTCGTTACTTCTTCACCCAAACGGGCGAAATCGGCGGATAATATACTGGGCGCAATACGGAAATTGTGGTTCATAGAAATCCAGTCGGATGGTGTGGTTTGATAAACAGATAATTTTTCATATTCTACCACCAACGCCTCACGCAACACTAACTATGCATTGTTAATATTTAACAAAAGTAAGCATATGCATAAATAATTATAGGTTAAGGATATGTTTTGTCAGAAATAAAATAAAGATATGAAGTTAACAAAAGTTAACTGGAGGGATACTGCCTTTCACACGCTAATCGGGTATATTTGCGCGGTTACGGAAACTAGGAAAACGCTGTGTCTGTCGGATTCAAATCTTATTTACCCCTCTGTGCATTATCGGTTGCGCTGCTGACGGCTGTCGGTCAAGCGCACGCCGGCCCCCAATATATCAAGCTGGACGATTTTCAAGCCAATTGCGACATCCGCTCCCTTAATCTGACTCAAGACCAACACAATGCTTTGCGCCGTATCCGTAATGATTACAAACAGGCATCGGACAAGGCATACCGCAAACTCGTCCGCACAGACCGTAACCGCCGCCAAGTCATTATGAAAATCCTTGCGGCAGATAATTTCGATCAAAACAACGCCCGCGATTATGTCGAAACCCGCTACTTGTCAAGCATGGATTTCGCTGTGGAAGAATTGGAAATCCAACACCGCTTCTACCACCTGCTCAATCCGCGCCAACGCCAGATTTGGCTCTCTTCCTGCCTTCGCTGACATATCGCCTTCCTGATTGGTCCGTACAAAAAGGTCGTCTGAAATCCTGTTTCAGACGACCTTTTGAACTATATAGAGACCTTTGCAAAAAAGCCCTTCCTTCGACAGCCGGAACCCAAACACAGGTTTTCGGCTGTTTCCGCCCCCAGTCACTCCTGATTTTACCCAAATACCTCCTTAATCCTCCCCGCATACCCGATAATCAGGCATCCGGGCCGCCT
>NZ_KV812082.1:0-5463 GCF_001813335.1 Neisseria sp. HMSC055H02
GGATGTCCAACTTTTGGGGTGCAGTTCAAACCTGAAACATGGTTTTCAGACGACCTTTTTATTTTAAGGCGTTTTATCCGTCCGTTTTCAGCATCCGCAGGAAGTCTCGTCCGATGTCTGAAGGCTCAAGGCTTTGCGTTTTTTGGCTTTTTCGTAACGGCAGCGTTGACGCTCGGTGGTGATTTCCAACGGTGGGACGGGAACGGGTTTGCCGTCTTCAACCGCGACCATGGTGAAGTAGCAGCTATTGGTATGGCGCACTTCGCCGGTGCGGATGTTTTGCGCTTCGACGCGTATGCCGATTTCCATGGAAGTTCTGCCCGTGTAGTTGACGCTGGAGTAAAAAGTTACCAAATCACCGACGTGTATCGGCTCTTTAAACAAGACCTTATCGACAGACAGGGTAACGCAGTAGTTGCCGCTGTAACGGCTGGCGCAGGAATAAGCGACTTGGTCGAGCAGGCGCAAAAGTTCGCCGCCGTGGACGTTGCCGCTGAAATTGGCGGTGTCGGGCATCATCAGCTCGGACATGATGAGTTCGTGTGAAGGGAGTTGGCGGGCTTGTTCCATGATGTTCCTCTTTTTGAAATAAATGTTTGTGTTAAAACGGGCGGTCTGTGAGTGGTTTGAATGGTTTCAGACGACCTTATAGTGGATCAACTTTAAACCAGTACGGCGTTGCCTCACCTTAGCTCAAAGAGAACGATTCTCTAAGGTGCTGAAGCACCAAGTGAATCGGTTCCGTACTATCTGTACTGTCTGCGGCTTCGTCGCCTTGTCCTGATTTAAATTTAATCCACTATAATAACGAGTGTATTTAACATATGAATATACGGCAATTGGAATTTTTTATAGCTTTATAACCATTTCCTACGCGAGAAGAAAATCAGCAACCCGACGATGATACACAACATCAAACCCAAAACCATAAAATAGCCGTAATGCCAATGCAGCTCGGGCATGTTATCGAAGTTCATGCCGTAAATACCGGTAATGACGGTCAGCGGCATGAAGATGATGGTGATGACGGTCAGGACGCGCATTTGCTGGTTCATGCGGTTGGACTGGAAGGAAAGGTAGATGTCCATCATGCTCAGCACCATGTCGCGCGAGGCGTCGAGCGATTCGATAAGCTGCATGATATGGTCGTACACGTCGCGCAGATAGACGGTGGACTCGCCTTTGAAAATGGCGAAATCGCCGCGCACGGCAAGCTGATAGAACACATCGCGCAAGGGCAAGAGCGTTCGGCGCAGGCGGACAGCGTCGCGCTTGAGGCGGTGGATTTTGCCGAGGATGTCGCTGTTTTCGTTTTTAAACAGGGATTTGTCTATGGCTTCGACGCGGTTGTTGTACTCTTCCAAGACGATGAAATAGTCGTCCACGATGCGGTCGAGCAGGCAATAGGCGAGGAAGGCGGTGTTTTTGCCGAGGATGCCGCGCGGATTTTCGCTCATTTGGTGGCGCAACTGGCTGAACAGCCCCAGCGGTTTTTGCTGGAAAGTCAACACAAAATCCTTGCCGATAATCAGATACACCTGGTCGGAATTCAGTTTGCCGGCGGCAGTATAGTGGTAAACCTGCGCGGCGATAAACAGATAATTGCCGTAGTCTTCGATTTTGGGGCGTTGTTTGCGGCTGAGGATGTCTTCGATGACCAGCTCGTGGATGCCGTAAGACTCCAGCGTGTGTTTGAGCAGCGCGGCGTTGTTGATGCCGACGAAATGCAGCCAGTTGGTCTGCTCCGTTTGCGGGCGGATGATGTCGGGCAGTTTTTTACCCGCAAGATAATCGTGCTGGGCAAACGTATCAGCGGAATAAAGCGTTTGGTGGATGGCGGAACGTGGCGCGTTGTCGGTATTGCTGCGCAGGACGGTTTGGTCTTGCGGGATTTCTGCGGGTATTGTCTCGGGAGCGGGTGGTGTGTTCGTCATGATTGAAAAGGTATGTTTGAAGGTCGTATGAAAACGGAATGTTTTTTCAGACGACCTTGGTTTTAAATTATTAGCATTGTAACAGAGTAGGGCAGGCACCGAGGTCGTCTGAAAAGTGAAAGGCGGCGCATATTCAAAATATGTTGTTTCGGGTATAGTGTCGTCTGTTGGTACACGGTTGTTTCCTTTGCGGGAAAAATTTTTGGAGCTGTAAGAATGTTTAAACGTCCTGAAGAAATCATTGTTTTGGTGCTGGCTGTTTTATGGGTGGTCTTGACGTATTTTTTGGCCGCATATTGCGGGGCGGATGCTTATACGGTGATATTGATCACGGGGCTGACTTTGGTTTGGGCGGCGGTATGTTTCCGCTTTTGGCAGAAAGGCTGGGAACGCAATATTTGGCCTGTTTTTTTGGGATGCCTTGTCGTTTGCTGGTGGCCGATGTTGGATTGGCTCGCCGTCAAAGATATTGTTGTGCCGAATTCTGAGACGGGTGCGATTGTAGTTGCGAAACCTTGGTACGCAGGCTGGATTTTCAAGTCTTTTCTGGCTTTGCTGCCTGTCGTTGCCGGATATGCATTTAAATGGAAAAAATCGCGTTATGTCCAATAATTCGGGTGGTCAAGCATCAAATCAATCTGTCAAAACGCCGTTTGCCGAAACGGCGTTTTTTATTTCCGTCGGGCTTGATTTTAGAGCGATTGCCCTTAACTATAAAATCAATAAAAATTTTGTGTATTATTAATCAAAGGAATAACATGGCAGAAAAAAATTATTATGAAATATTGGGCGTCGCTAAAGATGCGGATGAAGCCGCTATTAAAAAAGCCTACCGTAAGCTGGTGCGCAAATACCATCCTGATGTGAGCAAAGAGCCGGATGCCGTTGAGCGTACGGCGGAAATCAACCGTGCTTACGAGACGCTTTCCGACAAGGAGAAACGTGCCGAGTATGATGAAATGTTGGCAAACCCTTATGGCCGCAACGCAGGGGGTAATCCGTTCGGACAAGGCGGAAACCCGTTCGGCAACGGTTTCGACGGCGGAGGTTTCCGTTATGAGTATCGGGAAGGGGAACCGTTCGGCGCGGGCGACTTTAATTTTGAAGACTTGTTTTCATCGTTCCGCCACGCCGGCTCCCGACCCGAGCAGCCGCGCGGCCCTGTCAAGGGAGAAGACCAACACGCCGAATTGAGCATTGATATTTACGCAGCCTATACCGGTGCGGAACGCAGTCTGACTTTGAATGTGCCGACTTTGGACGAATATGGCCGTATGGCTTATCAAAGCAAAACCCTCAACGTCAAAATTCCCAAAGGCATCGCCGAAGGCCAGCAAATCCGTCTGGCAGGGCAGGGGCTGCCGGGCAGCAACGGCGGAGCGAACGGGGATTTGTACTTGAAAATCAAGTTCCACGACCGGCCGGACTTGTACGTCAAAAACAGAAAAGACGTATATCAGACGATAGACGTCAAACCGTGGGAAGCGGTATTGGGCGGCAAAATCATCGTTCCTACCGCATCCGGCCGCTTACAGGTCAATCTGCCTGCCAACACTCAGAGCGGCAAAACCATCCGCCTTAAAGGCAAGGGCATTCCGGCGAAAGAGGCGGGAGACCTATACTTGAATATCCGCATCAATGTCCCTGTTGCAGAAAGTGAAGCCGACCGTGCCGCATGGGAGAAACTGGCAGAACATTTCGCTGCGAAACACGCATGAAAGAAAGGATAAACCATGACGCAATCCACCGACATCACATTGACTTTTGAAGAAATCATTGCTGTCAGCCATTGCCGCCGCGATTGGCTGTTGGAACTCATCGAGGAAGACATCATCAGCATAGGCGGCAAGCCCGAACAAACTACGTTCAGCGGTTTCCACCTTGCACGTATCCGCCGCGCACAGCGTCTGAGCCGTGATTTTGAAGCCGGCATCCCGGCGTTGGGCTTGATTATGCGGCTTTTGGACGAAGTGGAAGAGTTGCGGAAAGCGCAGCGGCCGTCGCTATTGCTGGAAGAGCAAGGACAATAGGGCGTTGTTATTTGTAAACAAAGGTCGTCTGAAAAATATTTTCAGACGACCTTTTAATGAATCTAAAAAACTAACGGCATTGCAGCCAAGTCCGTTTGAGATGATTGACATCCGTCACTTTGCAGACATTTCCGGAGCAGCTGACCGAATAATCCACTTTGGTCGGTTGCCCCCATTGTTTGAAGCCGGCACGAATTTTGCCGTTGGGCAAGGCAGATACGTTAACCTTTACTTCAGTTTCAGGATCCTGACTGTTCCATATCGGATCGGCCTCTATGCACAAATCCGCCGACCGAGAGGCAGTACGGATGGCTTTTTTCAAAGAATCATCGGCATATCGGTTCAAAATCTTCACGCCCGGTTCATCATCGCGGCTTGCCTCTTGATAAATCTTCTTCACCAAACGGATCTTGGCGGCATTGTCTCCGCTTGCAAAAGAGACAGACGGCACCAGTAACGCAGCGAAAAGTATTGTCGCTATTTTGTTCATATTATGTTTTCCTAAAATCGAATTCTGCCCGACCTACCGTCCAATACCCTATTGAAACCATACTCAGTATTGACTTGGCAGGGTTCAGCCGTAAAAATACAAAAAGAATTATATCCATTGGATATGCTTTTTCAAACCGATTTAAACGTCATCACCCCATTATCCATCCTATGAGGTCGTCTGAAATGCCTGTCATGCTGATTGTCCGTCCGTCCGCGCGTGCGGGAGATGATGTGCGCACCTGTTCGCAGGCAGGTTGGCGCGCGCGGGTGTTGAGTCCGGTTGAAATCGAGCCTGACGAAGCGGCGTTGCGCGGCTTGAAAGAACAGTTTTCCCGTGCGGATGCGGTGTTTTGGGTCAGTCCGACGGCGGTTGAAACTGCTGCGCCGTATGTGGATTTTTCAGACGACCTGAAGGTTCAGGTCGCGGTCGGTCAGGCAAGCGGTCAGGCTTTGCAGCGGTGTAGCGCGAAAAATGTGTCTGTGCCGCAAGAAGGCAACGACAGCGAGGCAGTGTTGCGGCTGCCGGTTTGGGATACGCTGCCGCAGGGCGCACGCATATTGATTGTGCGCGGACGCGGCGGGCGCGATTTTTTGGCGGAGTCGTTAAAGAAAAAAGGCTTTGCAGTGGAAATCGCGGAAGCGTATTTCAGACGACCTAATGAATTGAATTGGCAGGATTTTGATGCCGAATCCATTGATGCCGCCTTTATCGCTTCGGGCGAACTGGTACGCGGGCTGTTTGCGCAGGTTCCGCCGCAATTTTCCCGATTCTTCGAATCCTTGTTATACTTCACCCATCATCCGCGCATAGCCGACGCGCTTCGCGAGGCGGGTGCGCGCCACATACGGGTCGTCGCTTCTCTGAAAGCGGCACTTTCATCATTTCCTAAGGAGCAAACCGATGAGCCGGTCTGAAGACAATCCATCCGAAGCAAACGAAGCCGGTCGGCCGATTATCGTCGACAGCCAGGGCAACGCGGAGTCGTCTGAAACAGCGGCTCCGAAAA
>NZ_KV812082.1:5563-27473 GCF_001813335.1 Neisseria sp. HMSC055H02
AAAAGGTCAAGCAGCCTAAAACCTCCGAATACGCAGGAACATACATGTCTGAATCTAAAAATCTTCCCCAAAACCAACCCGCCCCCGTCATCATCAAACAATCCGGCGGCAGAGGGCTGGCGGTAGGCGCGCTGGTGCTGGCGCTGCTGGGTTTGGGTGCAAGCGGCTTTTTGTTTGTGCAAGGACAAAATGTCTTGAAAAACCAAGAGCTTTCGTTTAACCAAAAGCTCGATAAAGCCGCCTTGGGCGAATCTGAAAACGCTTTACTTCTGAAAGACCATTTAAACCGCCAAACCGCCATCCAAGTCGAATTGGAGCGCTTGGGCAAAGCCCAAATGGCAAACAGCGAACAAATCCTGTTGACGCAAAAAGCGTATCAGGAGCTGACCAAAGGGCGCGTCAACTGGCTGGTTGACGAAGCGGAAACCATGTTGAACCTCGCCTCGCAGCAACTGCTGCTGTCGGGCAACGTACAAGGCGCGGCGGCGGTGTTGGAACATATCGACGGCCGCCTGAGCCGTTTCGACCAGCCCGAGCTGCTGCCCATCAAACAAGCCGTCAGCCATGATTTGGCAGCATTGAAAAACCGTCCGTATGTCGATATTTCCGGCACGGCGCTGCGCCTCGACCGCTTGGAAACCGCCGTTTCCGGCCTGCCGCTGGTGTTGGACGGCGTATTGCAGCCGGGCGAGCAGGCGCAAAGCAACGGCGCGTCTTCAGGCTCTTGGTGGCAAAATACTTGGGATAAATCTTTGGTTGCACTGAAAGGGCTGGTGGAAGTCCGCCGACTCGACAATAAAGACGCGATGCTGCTTTCGCCCGAACAGGCGTATTTCGTCCGCGAAAACCTGCGCCTGCGCCTTTTGGATGCGCGTACCGCACTGATGCAGCACAACGGCGAGGTTTATCAAAGCGATTTGAACTACGTCGAAGCCGCGGTCAAACAATACTTTGACGGCAAATCGCCCGCAACACAGGCATGGCTGAAAGAGTTGTCCGAATTGAAAGCGCTGGATGTACGCATGATTTCAGACGACAGTTTGAAAGCCAGCCTCAGCGCAATCCGCGCCTATCAAGACGGTACGCGCACTCCGGTCGCGCTGCCCGAACCCGTAACAACCGCCGCGTCCGCGCCCCTGCCCTCCGCCGCGTCCGAAGCTGCCGCTCCTCAAACCGCCTCGCAGGTGAATGAAACTGCTTCCGCACCGAAAACCGCACCGGCTCCGAAGGCTGCCCATCCTGCCAAAGCAAGACCCGCTCCTGCGCAAAAATCTGCCCCTTCCGCCCAAACAGACGCGAAGCCTTTAGAAGCTCCGGCGCTGCCTTCCGAGGCCAAACCGCAAAACATTTCCAAGCCGGAAAAGAAAGCGGCTCCTGAGAAACAAAGCCGCCCTGCCGCCGATGCTGAGACCAAAGGAGGCCGTGCATGAAAGCCGTCGTCTGGATTGTCGTTTTATTTGCTGCCGCAGTCGGTATCGTCCTAACTTCCGGTATTTACACGGGTAATGTCTATATCGTCGTCGGACAGGTCATGATGCGGGTCAACCTGCACGCCTTTATCTTAGGGCTGGTCCTGTTTGTCGTTACCCTGTATTTCCTAATCAAATTCATCGTCGGCCTGATGAACATCCCCGCCCGTATGCAGCGTTTCGGCACGGCGCGCAAAGGCCGTCAGGCAGCCGTGGCTTTGAACAGCGCAGGTTTGGCGTTTTTTGAAGGCCGCTTTGAAAAAGCGGAGCAGGAAGCCGCCAAAGTATTGGAAAACAAAGAAGCCGGCGACAACCGCAACCTCGCGTTGATGCTGGGCGCGCACGCCGCCGACCAAATGGAAAACTTCGAACTGCGCGACCACTACCTGAAAGACATTGAAAAACTGCCGAACAAACAGCAGCTTTCCCGCTATCTGTTGTTGGCAGAGTCCGCACTCGGCCGCCGCGATTATCCGACTGCCCTGGAAAATCTGAACGCTGCCGCGCGCATCCATCCCAACCTGTCCCGCCTCGCCCGCCTGCAACTGCGTTATGCCTTTGACCACGGCGATGCGGAAGACGTGTTAGCGAAATCCGAAAAACTGATGAAAGTCGGCGCGATTAACGATTTTGAAGCGGAACAATACCAAAGCTGGGCATACCGCCGCCTGTTGGCGGAAGCATCAGACGCAGCCAGTCTGAAAACCTGTCTGAAGCGCATTCCCGAAGCACTCAAAGCGGACGAATTGTGTGTCGCCATTGCCGAAAAATACGAGCGTCTCGGACTCTATACCGAAGCCGTCAAATGGGTGCGCCAATACTACCCGCAAAACCGCCGCCCTGAACTTTTGGAAGCCTTCGTTGAAAGCGTCCGCTTCTTCAACGAACGCGGCCAGCAAAAAGCCATCGACCTTGCCGATTCTTGGCTGAAAGACAAACCCGACGACGCGCCGCTCTTGATGTACCTCGGACAGCTTGCCTACGGCCGCAGCCTGTGGGGCAAGGCGCAAAGTTACCTCGAAGCGAGCATCGCCCTGCAACCGAGCATCGCCGCCCGCCTCATGCTGGCACGCGTACTCGACGAAACCGGACAGCCGCAAAAAGCTCAGGAACAGCGGAAATTGGTTTTGGAAGCCGTCTCCGATGACGAACGCCACGCAGCGTTGGAGCAGCATAGCTGAGTTTGGGAAACATCTTTATCTATCTCCTTTTCAGACGACCTTTTATTGCGGAAACCGCCGCAAAGGTCGTCTGAAAACCGTTTTACAAACAAACCGAAAGCCCCATATGACCTCTTTGAAAAACGACACCTTCCTCCGCGCCCTGCTCAAACAGCCCGTCGAATACACGCCGATTTGGATGATGCGTCAGGCGGGGCGTTATCTGCCCGAATACAAAGCCACGCGCGCGAAAGCGGGCAGTTTCCTCGATTTGTGTAAAAACACCGAATTGGCGACCGAAGTGACCATCCAGCCCTTAGAACGCTTCGATTTGGACGCGGCGATTCTGTTCTCCGACATCCTGACCGTCCCCGACGCAATGGGCTTGGGTCTGTATTTTGCCGAAGGCGAAGGCCCGAAATTCGAACGCGCCTTGCAACACGAAGCCGACATTGCCAAGCTGCAAGTTCCCGATATGGAAAAACTGCAATACGTCTTTGACGCCGTCGGCTCCATCCGCAAAGCATTGGACGGCCGCGTACCGCTTATCGGTTTCTCCGGCAGCCCGTTCACGCTCGCCTGCTATATGGTCGAAGGCGGCAGCAGCAAAGAATTCCGCACCATCAAAACCATGATGTACTCGCGTCCCGATTTGCTGCACAAAATCCTCGACACCAACGCCCAAGCCGTTACCGCCTACCTCAACGCCCAAATCGACGCGGGCGCGCAGGCCGCGCAGATTTTCGACACTTGGGGCGGCGTCCTGAGCGATGCGGCGTTTAAAGAGTTCAGCCTCAAATACATCCGCCAAATCGTTGCCGGTTTGAAACGCGAAAGCGAAGGCAGGCGCGTTCCCGTTATCGTGTTTGCCAAAGGCGGCGGACTGTGGCTGGAAAGCATGGCGGAAATCGGCGCAGACGCATTGGGCTTGGACTGGACGTGCAACATCGGCGAAGCACGCCGCCGCGTCGGCGACCAAGTCGCCCTGCAAGGCAACTTCGACCCGTTTGCCCTCTTTGGCACGCCCGAATCCATCCGCACCGAAGTCGCGCGCATCCTTGCCGACTACGGACACGGCAGCGGCCATGTCTTCAACCTCGGACACGGCATCAACCAACACGCCGACCTCGAACACGCCAAAATCTTAGTCGATACCGTACACGAACTGTCGCGCCAATATCACGCCTGATTGGGCGTAACGTGAAAGGTCGTCTGAAAAATCGCTATACTCGTTTTTCAGACGACCTTTGTATATACTCATCATCTGAACCTTACCGCCTCAAACCAGTCAGATTCAAAAATACATCCTCTCCCGCCATTCCTCCACCGCCTATTAAACATGACTTTTCTAAAAGACATCACCTGGACAGAAATCTTCATTTTCGCCCACACCTGCGCCGCGCTCGGCTGCGTCTTGCGCGTGTTGTACAAACAAAAAAACATTGGCTCCACGTTTGCCTGGCTGATTATCCTCTTCCTTTTCCCTGTCTTCGGCACCATTGCCTACCTGCTTATCGGCGAGCCGCGGCTCGGCACGGCGCGGGCAAAGCGTACGGACGAGATGAACCGTTTTTATCAAGGTTTCGTCGAAACTTACCTGTCTAACCTTTACCTTGATATCGGCGACAAAGTCAAATCCCGTTATCACGGCATCAGCAAAGTCGCTGCGAGCGGAACGGGACTTGGCGCGACGCGCAACAACGCCATGACGCTGCTGTCCACCACCGATGAAATCATCGACACCATACTTGCCGACATCCGCGCCGCCCGCCATTCCTGCATGCTCGCCTTCTACATCATCGAACCCGAAGGCAGGATAGAAGAACTGTTAAACGAACTCCTCGCCGCCGCCGACAGAGGTTTGGATTGCGCCATCCTCGCCGACGCAGTCGGCAGCAGCCGCTTTTTCGACAGCGGCTGGGTAGAAACCCTGCGCGAAGCCGGCGTAGAGGTCCACGCCTCCTTACCCGTCGGCGTCTGGCGCACCTTCTTCACCCGCACCGACCTGCGCAACCACCGCAAAATCCTCGTCATCGACAGCAAAATCGGCTACACCGGCAGCTTCAACCTCGTTGATCCCCGCTTCTTCAAAAAAGATTCCGGCGTCGGCGAATGGGTGGACGTCATGATGCGCTGCACCGGCCCACTGGTACTCGAACTCTCCGCCGTCTTCTTTGCCGACCTTGCCGTCGAAACCGACGAAAACCTCGAAAGCGTGCAGCAATATCTGACGCAGGCGCAAGAGCGCATTCCCGAAATCCTTCCCGAAAAAATGCAGCAGGGCGACATCGTCGCCCAAGTCATCCCCTCCGCGCCCGAACAAGGCAGCCACGTCATTTACGAAACCATCATCAGCGCGATTTACTCCGCCACCAAACAAATCACCATCACCACCCCCTATTTCGTCCCCGACGAACCCCTCCTGATGGCATTGACCATCGCCGCCAAACGCGGCGTCAAAGTTACCCTGATCCTGCCCGCTAAAGTCGATTCCCTCATGGTGCGCTACGCCTCCCGCGCCTACTACCCCATGCTGCTCGACGCAGGCGTCAAAATCGCCATGTTCGAAGGCGGACTGCTACACGCCAAAACCATGACCATAGACGAAGACTACGCCCTCTTCGGCACGGTCAACATGGACATGCGCAGCTTCTTCCTCAACCTCGAAATCAGCCTCGCCATCTACGACCGCGACATCACCAAACAAATCTGCAACCTCCAACGCGACTACCTCAAAAACAGCAGCTACATCACCGTCAAAGCATGGCAGCAACGCTCCAAATTCCGCGGGCTGATTGAAAATACCGTCCGCTTAGTCAGTCCGCTTTTGTAGCAGATGAAAATGGACTCGTACCGTCATTTTCCGCAGGGATTTCAATAATAAAGGTCGTCTGAAAACCAGCTTTCAGACGACCTTTATCAAATACAACCCTACCGCTAAAACTCAAAACCGCTTTCAAATATCCGTGCCTGTCCGCTGATAGGATCGGTAAACTCAATTCTTTTTGCCAAAAGTTTCAAAGGTTTCCCATAATCCTCATCACCCGCCGCAGACGGAACGGGATAAAGTGCATCGTTCATCAGCGGCATGCCCAGGCTCATCATATGCACGCGCAGTTGGTGTTTTTTTCCCGTATGCGGCGTAAGGCGGTAGAGGCTGAACGTACCGCGGTTTTCGATAAGCTCGATTGTCGTATGCGCGTTCGGCTCACCTTCTACTTCAAGTGTCGTAAAAAATTTTTCTCCGCGCACCATGCGTGAAGAAACATTCAGCGGATAAGCCAAATCCGTCCGCGTAGGCGCGATTGCCTGATAAGTTTTGCAGACAGTTTTATTTTGGAACATGGTTTGATAATCGCGGCGCGTGGCAGGATTGTGCGACAGCAGAATGACCCCTGCCGTATCCTTATCCAAGCGGTGAATCGGTGTAATGTCCGCTACATTCAAATGCTGCAATTGCGGCCGCAGGCGCAGCCGGGTCAGCAGCGTTTCACGCAAAAAACGCCCGCTGGGGATGACGGGCAGAAAATGCGGTTTATCAACCACGATAAGATGTTCATCGACAAACAGAATCTTCTCTTCAAACGGAATCCGCGGTTCGCTGTCCCTGCTGGTTTCACGGTAATAAAACATCGTCTCGCCCGCTTCAAATACCGTATGCTCGTTAAACGGTGTCCCGTCCTCACCTACCACAAAGCCGCTGTTCAGCCGCCTGCGCCAATTTTCTTCACCGACAAAAGGAAAGCGCGTGCAGAGAAAATGCAGGAGCGGCAGACCGTAGAACTCTTTTTCATGCGGCAGCACCAAATAGCTGGGCTTTATACCGTTTAAAAGGGGGAGGGAGTTGGAGCGTTTTTTCATGCGGCGGATTGCTTATAAAAAAATTGTATAAAAATGATTGAATGGTTCTGTAATTGATAAATTCGACTGTCTAAACGGATTTAAGCTTTTGATTTAGCGTTTTATCATCATTTTTTAAAAAAAATTTACAAAAATTGTTGGCAATAAATATTTGATAAATTAATTTTTTAAAAAATATGATGAGAAACCGAGGAAGGCATGAAAAATATTTTCATCCCAATTTTTCCTTTGTGCCGTCTGAGCTTTTGTTGAACTTCCTTTAAATTTAGAGTCATTACAAACTGATAGGAGAAGGTCAAATCATAATATGCTGCCAGTTATGTAAATAGTGAAAGTGGGCATTCGGAATTATCTTCTACTATCTATATCCAAACAGGTTCAGCAAGTTTATTTTCATTTCAACTGAACTTCAAGAAAATAATCGGAATACGAATATGGGTTTGGGTATGGTAGGCATACGTTATGGCATAAGCGAAAAGTCAGAATTGTATGGTAACGTCAGTTATTTATAGGTGGAAAGCCGTAATTTAAATGGTATGCTTAAAATAAAGCCAAGGATAAGAGCCTATAAAATATCAATTAGGGATTAATTATACTCCTGTTTAGGACGGTGAAAATCCGGCTTTATCAAATCATTTGTTGGAGGAGTTATAGGAGGTACTGTCGGTGGATATGCGCCATCGTATTTATCTGCATCTTCTCCATCAAGAAAGCTACCGCTGACTCTAAGTTGAATGGTGATGTGAAATGTCAAATTTGTACATAACATTTGCTTTGATGATTGCATTCAATATTATTTTACGCAAATTATATAGAAAATTTGCTTGTAAAAATAGTTGGTGTGAGTTCATCTATTATTTTGTTATCTTTTTTCTTAATGTTCACATATTTGTTCATTATGTGAAATGGTGAGATATACGGTAGTCAAAAAAAAGATGATATATGTTGCCGTATATTTATTTTTATGAATATTATTGCTAATGGTGTTAACTTTTATACAAATTACTTATGGAGAGGAAGCTGAACGTGATACGTCATTTTTTACTCGAAGTCCGAAATGTCAGACGGAGTACGCAGTCGGCCAGATAAAATGGTTGCGTGCATTTTGAATTTGAGCCCAAAGGTCGTCTGAAAATTTTTCCAGACGATCTTTTGGCCCAAACCCTTCATTGCCAAAACCTCACAACTCCTTAAAAATCAGCTATAATTGCCGACTATTTTGATTCCGGTATCCCTATTTGAAATGGCACAAAAAATCCAATCCGTCAAAGGCATGAACGACCTTTTGCCCGTCGAACAAAAAGATTTCAAGTTGACCGCTGCGTTTTGGCAGGCATTTGAAGATGTGGTCGGCCGCTGGACGCGTGCTTATGGTTATCAGCAAATCCGTACGCCGATTGTCGAGCAGACGGGTTTGTTTGTCCGTTCCATCGGCGAAGAAACCGATGTGGTCGGTAAGGAAATGTACACTTTTTCCGATTCCAACGATTCTTTGAGCCTGAGCCTGCGGCCGGAAGGTACGGCATCCTGCCTGCGCGCGGTGGTTGAACACAATTTGTTGTACAACAGCCCGCAAAAGCTGTGGTACATGGGGCCGATGTTCCGCCGCGAGCGTCCGCAAAAAGGACGCTACCGCCAGTTTCATCAAGTTGGTATCGAGGCGTTGGGTTTTGAAGGTCCGGACATCGACGCGGAAATCATCGCGATGTCGGCGGATTTGTGGGACAAGCTGGGTATCCGCGATTACCTGACTTTGGAAATCAACAGCTTGGGCAACCGAGAAGAACGTGCGGCGCACCGTGCGGCTTTGGTCGAATATCTGACCCGTTATGAAGACAAATTGGACGAAGACAGCAAACGTCGTCTGAAAACCAATCCGCTGCGCGTTTTGGATTCCAAAAATCCCGATTTGCAGGAAATCTGCAATGCCGCGCCGCATCTGACCGATTATCTTGGCGAAGAGTCGCGCAATCATTACAGCCGTTTCAAAGCCATGCTGGAAGGCTTGAGCATCCAATACGTCGAAAATCCGCGGCTGGTGCGCGGCTTGGATTATTACAACCAGACCGTTTTTGAATGGACGACTGACAAACTTGGCGCGCAGGCGACGGTGTGCGGCGGCGGACGCTACGACGGTTTGATTGAAGAGCTTGGCGGCAAGCCTGCGCCGTCTATCGGTTTTGCGATGGGTATCGAGCGGCTGCTGCTGCTGGTTAGCGAATACGGTTCGCTGGAAGTCAATGCCGCGCCTGACGTGTACGCCATGCATCAGGGCGAGGGTGCGGATTTGCAAGTGATGAAATACGCGCAAGCCTTACGCGCACAAGGTTTCAACGTGATGCAGCATTCCGGCTATCAAAGCCTGAAAGCGCAAATAAAAAAAGCCGACAACAGCGGCGCGCGCTTTGCCCTGATTGTTGCGCAAGACGAATTGGCGAACGGTACGGTTACGCTTAAAGACATGAACGGCGCACACGGTCAGCAAACCGTCGCCGCCGACGATTTAATCCACACTTTACAACAATGGAAGAACGCATAAATGGCAGCCCATCTCGAAGAACAACAAGAATTAGACAATTTTAAATACTTTTGGAAAAGTACCGGCCGATGGCTGTTTGCCCTGCTGATCGCGGCGGCATTGGGCTATTTGGGCTATACCATGTATAAGAGCCATAAAGCCTCGCAAAGTCAGGAAGCTGCCGAAGTATTGGCGAAAATCGTCGATAAAATGCAGGCAAAAGCCTCGCAAGCCGAAGTGAATGCCGATTTGACCAACCTCCAGCAAAATTACCCGGACTCCATTGCCGCCGCGCAAGCGACGCTGATGGCGGCTGCGACCGAATATGATGCCCGCCGTTACGATGTGGCGGAAGGTCATCTGAACTGGGTGTTGAAAAACCAAAAAGCCCCGCTGGTTCAAGCATTGGCGGCGCAGCGTTTGGGTATCGTCCTGTTGCAGCAGAAAAAATACGATGCCGCGATTGCCGCTTTGAATACGAAAGTTGAAGCCGATTTCGAGCCGCTGCTTTTGGAAGCGAAAGGCGATGTTTATGCCGCGCAAAACAAAACCAAAGAAGCTGCGCAAAGCTATCAGCAGGCTTTGGAAAAGCTGCCTAAAGACGCCATCGAACGCGAATTGCTGCAAATGAAGCTGGATTCGCAAAAATAAGGTCGTCTGAAAAATTGAGAGACGTATGCGGCTTGTCGGAATCTTTCCGGCAAGCCTTGTCTGTTTTAATTGTGTTCCACTATATTTTCAGACGACCTTTTGTTTGAATATGCATCATGCAGGGACAAGATTCGCCGAACAGGTCGTCTGAAAAGGCAGATTATTTGGCTTTGAGTTTGAGTAGAAAATACATAGGTACGATATAAAAAAGCGTGCTGATAATTAATGAGACTATGATTTTGAGTGGTCGGTCTGTTTGATACACGCCGAGCAATAAGCCAATCCCGAAATTTACAGGGAGAAAAATGCATAGTGATGTTAAGATGATTTTTTTCATTGCGTAAAATCCATTAACTATGGCTGGATGAAACTCGCCATACCATATTTGTAGTTGATAAGCGCAGGCAAGTTCCCCAAGTCAAAGATGGCTGTATGGGACGGAAATTCCAGCTCAAGCCATTGTTGCTGTTGAATCTATTTTCAGACGACCCCTTATCTTTTTTAACCTACCGTGTTTTGAAAAACACCTGCTCGTGTTGCAGGTTCGATTCCGAACCGACACTTGACACAGAAAGACCTCATCATGAAACCCACCATCGCCCTTGTCGGCCGCCCGAATGTTGGCAAATCCACCTTGTTCAACCGCCTGACGCGCACCAAAGACGCGCTTGTGCACGACCTGCCCGGCCTGACCCGCGACCGCCATTACGGACACGGCAAAATCGGCAGCAAACCTTATCTCGTCATCGATACCGGCGGTTTCGAGCCGGTTGTGGACAGCGGCATTTTGCACGAAATGGCGAAGCAGACTTTGCAGGCTGTCGATGAAGCCGACGCCGTTGTGTTCTTGGTGGATGGTCGCACCGGCTTGACCCCGCAAGACAAAATCATCGCCGACCGTCTGCGCCAAAGCCCGCGCCCCGTTTATCTGGCGGTAAACAAAGGAGAAGGCGGCAACAGAGCCGTGCTTGCCGCCGAGTTTTACGAGCTGGCATTGGGCGAGCCGCACGTTATTTCCGGTGCGCACGGCGACGGTGTGTATTACCTGATTGAAGAAATTTTAGAAAATTTCCCTGAGCCTGAAGCCGAAGAAGCCGATGTAAAACATCCCGTTTTTGCCGTTATCGGTCGTCCGAATGTCGGCAAATCCACGCTGGTTAACGCCATTCTCGGCGAAGAGCGCGTGATTGCCTTCGATATGGCAGGCACGACGCGCGACAGTATCCACATCGATTTCGAGCGCGAAGGCAAACCGTTTACCATCATCGATACCGCAGGTGTGCGCCGCCGCGGCAAAGTCGATGAGGCGGTGGAAAAGTTCTCCGTTATCAAAGCCATGCAGGCGGTTGAAGCGGCAAACGTTGCCGTTTTGGTGTTGGATGCGCAGCAGGACATCGCCGACCAAGATGCCACGATTGCCGGTTTCGCCTTGGAAGCAGGGCGCGCGCTGGTGGTTGCCGTCAATAAATGGGACGGCATCAGCGAAGAGCGGCGCGAACAGATCAAACGCGACATTTCCCGCAAACTGTATTTCCTCGATTTTGCCAAGTTCCACTTCATTTCCGCATTGAAAGAACGCGGTATAGACGGGTTGTTCGACAGCATTCAGGCAGCCTACAACGCTGCCATGATTAAGATGCCGACGCCGAAAATCACCCGCGTCCTGCAAAGCGCCGTCGAGCGTCAACAGCCGCCGCGCGCAGGTTTGGTACGCCCGAAAATGCGCTATGCCCACCAAGGCGGCATGAACCCGCCCGTGATTGTCGTACACGGCAATTCGCTGCACGCGATTTCCGACAGCTATACGCGCTACCTGACCCAGACGTTCCGCAAAGCCTTCAACCTGCAAGGCACGCCGCTGCGGATTCAATACAATGTTTCGGAAAACCCGTATGAAAATGCGGAAGACAAACCGAAGAAAAAACCGCTGCGCCGCGTCAGCCTGAGCAACCGCATCGAAAAACGCGAAGGCCGCAAGGAAGAGAAAAACCGTTTTAAAAAGAAAACCAAAGTCAGCGTGAAAAAACAGTACAGCAAATAAATCTGACGGAACAAGGGTCGTGCCACGAGGTATGCCCCTTTTAGATTGAAGTCGGGACGAGTAGGGTGGTTGGAGGTGAGTCCTCTTAAAGATTTTAGCTAAGGTATTGTAATAAAAATGTTTTATCTGATGATAAGGTCGTCTGAAAATCCAAATCTGCCGACCTGTTCCCTATGGTAAAAATCGTTTGTATTAAAATGATTTGTATAACACATTCGGGTAAAAAATCGTTGGAAAGCCCGTCGTTTGATAGAGGTTTGCATATTCTTACGGAAAAATAGTTGGTAATTTTTCTCGTTCGGGTCTACAATCCGACTCATGTTCGTTTTCAAAACGATTTCAAAATCATAATAATGGAGCTTAGAATATGACAGCTAAAGGACAAATGTTACAAGATCCTTTTTTGAATGCGTTGCGTAAAGAGCACGTTCCGGTTTCGATTTATTTGGTCAACGGTATCAAACTGCAAGGCCAAGTCGAGTCGTTTGACCAATACGTCGTTCTGCTGCGTAATACTTCCGTTACCCAAATGGTTTATAAACACGCCATCTCAACGATCGTTCCTGCCCGTGCCGTGAGCCTGCAACACGAGAACAAACCCCAAGCCGCTGCGGCTGCCCCGGTTCAAGTTGAGACCGTGCAACAACCTGCCGAATAATGTATGTAACGCATTAATCGATTCTGATACCTTACCGCTTGGCCGGTAAGGTATTTTTATTTTCAGACGTCCCCTGTACGGTTTCATCTTATGCAGCTCGAAAACATCCTCCCTTTTGCACACTCGCTTCTCAAACAAGCCTTAAAACCTGATGCCCGCGCTTTGGACGGTACGGCGGGAAACGGCAACGATACGCTGATGTTGGCGCGTTCGATCGGCAGCGGCGGGAAAGTGTGGGCGTTTGATATTCAAGAGCAGGCATTGGCAAACACCCGAATGCGCTTGGAAGAAGCCGGCATGGCGGATAGGGTGGAACTGATATTGGACGGACATGAAAATCTAGCCACCTACATCCGCGAACCGCTGGACGTGGCGGTATTCAATTTCGGCTGGCTGCCTGGCGGCGATAAAAGTTGTACGACAAAAGCGGCAACCAGTATCCGCGCGTTGACATCCGCCTTATCGCTGCTGAAAACGAGCGGGCTGGCGGTTGCCGTCCTGTATCCCGGGCATGAGGCGGGGCAGCATGAAGCGCAGGCAATCGAAGATTGGGCGCGGCAGCTGCCGCAGGATGAATTTGCCGTTTTGCGTTATGGTTTTATCAACCGCCGCAACTGCCCGCCGTATTTGTTGGCGTTTGAAAAGTTACGTCAAGAATGAATGTTTGGGGTAGAATAGGCGCTTCTTTCAAAAACAATAACGTGCGACCGCTATGCAATATCTGTTTGTAAAATACAGCCATCAGATTTTCGTCACCATCACCATTTTGGTGTTCAATATCCGCTTCTTCCTGCTTTGGCGGCATCCTGACAAACCTTTGGCGGGCATCTGGAAAGCCCTTCCCCACCTCAACGACACCATGCTGCTCTTTACCGGCTTGTGGCTGATGAAGATTACCCACTTTTCGCCCTTCAACGCGCCCTGGCTCGGCAGCAAAATCCTGCTGCTGCTGGTTTACATCGGGCTGGGCATGGTCATGATGCGCGCCCGTCCGCGTTCGCCGAAGTTTTATACCGTTTATGTTTTGGCAATGGCTTGCGTCGGTTGCATCGTCTATCTTGCCAAAACCAAAACGCTGCCGTTTTAAAAAGGTCGTCTGAACATGCCGCAAACCCAATTTGCCGTCATCGCATTAGGCAGCAACCTTGCCGAACCCGCCCGCCAAGTCCGCGCCGCCTTGTCCGTGCTGGAGGCGCATCCGCAGATTCAAATCGAAAAAACTTCCTCGCTGTATGTGACCGCGCCGGTCGGCTACGACGATCAGCCTGATTTCGTCAATGCCGTTTGTTCCGTCCGCACTTCATTGGACGGCGTTTCGCTGCTTGCCGTGTTGAACCGTATCGAGGCGGATTTCGGGCGGGAACGCACGTTCCGAAACGCCCCGCGCACATTGGATCTGGACATCATCGATTTTGACGGCATTTCCAGCAACGACCCGCATCTGACCCTGCCGCATCCGCGCGCGCACGAACGCAGCTTTGTGATGAAGCCGCTGGCTGAAATCCTGCCCGATTTTGTTTTGGGCGAACACGGACGGGCAGCGGATTTGGCGGCTGCTTTGGGCGAGGAAGGGATACGTCTGTTAGAAGCCGTTTGAAGCAAGACGGTGAAATAAAAACATCTGTTTGCTTCAATCGCGTGTCAAAGTTTATATTTGAAGCAACTAGGTTCAAGAGGTCGTCTGAAAAGGAAATGGCTTGGCAGTTTCCTTTTTCAGACGACCTTTCAAGAAGGACGGCGGCAGGTTTGGGCAAACTCCGTCGGTCTGATAAAATGCCACCTTTCCAAAATATCAAAACAAAATCATTAATCAAACCATGAACTACCGTTATATTGTCGTCGAAGGCTCCATCGGCAGCGGGAAAAACGCCTTGAGCCGCCGCCTTGCAGAACATTTCAGCGCGCTGTCGCTGGCGGAAAACCCTGAACACAACCCCTTCCTCATGAAGTTTTACGCCAACGCCTCCCATCACGGCTTGGCAACCGAGCTTTTTTTCCTGATGCGCCGCGCCGAAAGCGTGGACATCATCAAAAACGAATACGCACAAGGCGGCATGGTGGTCGCCGATTTCCTGTTGGAAAAAGACCGGATTTTCACGCCGGTCGTGTTGAATGAAGACGAGCAGCAGCTCTTCGCCGATTTGAAACAAAAAATCCTGCCGCAGTATCCCGTGCCCGATTTGGTGATTTACCTGCAAACCGCCGTGGACGGCAACCGCAAACGCCTGCAAAAACGCGGCGACGGCATCATCAATCTTTTCCCCGAAGGCTATTTGGGGCGGATACACGAGGGATACAGCCAGTTTTTCCACCTTTATCAAAATTCCCCGCTGCTGACCGTCAATGCCGACGAGTTGGATTTGCAAGGCAATGACGAACATTTCCAACTGTTGCTCAATGCGTTGAACGATTTGCAGGGAACGCGCAATTATCTGAATTTGAGCGAAGGCTGACGCAGTTTGCAAGATTGTGGTGAAACGCCGAAGCGGCTATGTTGGGGGATTCATTTTATTTCCTTGCCCGCTACTACGTTTCCGTCTTAGGTCGTCTGAAAGGAGACATCATGACCCAATACCGATTCACTTTGCCCTCAAGCAGTGGCAACGACTTCGATTCTGCCGAACATCTGCCGTTGATTGTTTATTTCTACCCCAAAGACAGCACGCCCGGCTGCACCACCGAAGGCTTGGATTTCAACGCCCGTTTGCCGCAATTCAAAGAACTCGGCTATACCGTCGTCGGCATCTCGCGTGACGGCGTGAAATCGCATCAGAATTTTTGCGCCAAGCAAGGCTTTAATTTTGAATTGTTGAGCGACAAAGACGAAACCGTGTGTAAAATGTTTGACGTGATCAAGCTGAAAAAACTGTACGGCAAAGAGTCTTTGGGCATTGAGCGCAGCACATTCGTATTGGACGCAAACGGCGAAATCATCCACGAATGGCGCAAAGTCAAAGTTGCCGGACACGCGCAGGAAGTGTTGGAAACGCTGTCCCGATAAACCGTAATGCAGCAAAAGGTCGTCTGAAAACGAACATGGCGGGCTCTGCCCAAGCAGGTTTTCATTTTCAGACGGCCTTTTATAATGGATGTCAATCAGGGCAGGGTTGCTTGTCCTGATTCATATTAAATCCACGATACACACCATCTTCGGACTGCCCGTAAAACCTCATGACAGACGAAATCATAGACAAACTGCTCGAATCCCTGTGGCTGCAAGACCGTCTCAGCCACAACACCTTGCAAGGCTACCGCCGCGATTTGGAAAAAATCGCCGCGCGCTTGGAAGCGGGCGGGCATACTTGGTTGGATGCCGAAGCCGCCGATTTGGCGGATGCCGTCTATGCGGCGGACGAAAAACACAGCTCGCAGGCGCGCGCCCTGTCCGCCTGTAAACGCCTATACGCCTGGTTGGAAGAGACCGAGCGGCGGACGGACAACCCGACCCGTTTCCTCAAAGCCCCGAAACAGACGCAAAAGCTGCCCACCCTGATTACCGAAGAGCAAATCGAAAACCTGCTCGCCGCGCCCGATACCGATACGCCGCACGGCCTGCGCGACAAAGCCCTGCTCGAAGTCATGTACGCCACAGGTTTACGCGTAACCGAAGCCGTCAAGCTCCAACTGGGCGACCTCGACCTCAACCGAGGCTGCATCCGCACCATAGGCAAAGGCGATAAACTGCGCATCGTGCCTATGGGCGAAGAAGCCGTTTACTGGATCGAACGCTATTGCGCCGAATCGCGCCCGCTGCTGCTCAAAAACAAAATCTGCGACGAAGTCTTCGTCAGCCAAAAACGCAGCGGCATCTCCCGCCAACTCGCGTGGATGATTGTCAAAAACTACGCCGAAACCGCCGGCATCACCTCGCTCAGCCCGCACGGCCTGCGCCACGCTTTCGCCACCCACCTCGTCAATCACGGCGTCGATTTGCGCGCCGTACAGCTCATGCTCGGACACGCCAACATCAACACCACCCAAATCTACACCCACGTCGCCAACATCCGCCTGAAAAACATCGTTGACGAACACCATTCGCGAAATTAAACGATTCTATTGAAAAAGGTCGCCTGAAAACGGAAATTTCGTTTTCAGACGACCTTTTTTGTTGATATGGCATTAAACATTCAAAATGAGTTAATTTATAAAATATCAATCGAAATATATATTTCAATAGAAAATTACCAAGATAAACCAAGAGGTAAACCTTGCAATGCAAACAGTTTTTATTTATATTCATGTTTAAGAATAAAACACACTATCAATACTGAGCGAAAGAAAACACGGAGCACATTATGTTTGTCTGCATCTGCAACGCCATTACCGACCACGAAATCAAAGAAACCATCGCCGCCGGCGCAAGTACGATGAGCGATTTGCAGGCTCAATTAGGAGTAGCTACTTGCTGTGGGTGTTGCAGCGAATTGGCTGCTTCGTTTCTGAATATCAACAATGCCCAAACTACCATTACCGCCGGTATTAATGTTCAGTCTTAATTTCATCTAGAATTCAAACAAGGTCGTCTGAAACCAAAATCTTTGGTTTCAGACGACCTTTTGCATCTACTCTAAAATAAAACAGTATATGCCGAACTGCCGTTTTGAAGTTAATCGGCTATACCTTACAATCTCGATTTCCGTTTACAGTAAAGAGTCTATTATGAAACTGACGTTGATGTTTCGCGAATATTGCAGTCTCTGCCACAAAATGCGCGAACAGCTTAAACCGTATCAAGAAAGATTTGGCTTTGAGCTGGAAATTCTTGATGTTGATGAAGATCCTGTCTTGGAAGAAAAATATAATGAACTTGTCCCTGTTTTACTTGATGGCGAAACAGAAATTTGCCATTGGTTTTTGGATGAGGAAAAATTGAAAACCTTTTTAGAAACAAAATGTAATGGGGTATAACGGCTGAAAGTATTTCTGTTTTGACAAGTTGGTTTCGATAAATTGAAAACAGCTCGTCTGAAAAATTTTCAAAGAATTTCAGGATTTTGTTCTTACGCTACCGCTATATGAATAAAAGGCTGCCTGATTTTTTATTTCAGACAGCTTTTGAAATATCATGAGGGGTAAGCATCATCCCCTCTGTTTTGTTTAACCGGCTACAGGTGTAGTCGGAGCAACCGGTTTTCCGGTGAAGGAGGCGCGTTTTGCGGCTTGGTAAATAGCCAGTCGTCTGCGATGTGGCATTATTTTTCCTTTCTGTGATTTAAAGGATTATCCCGAAACGAAAGATGAATAAAATCATAAAGTTACCGTTTAATAATCCTGTCGTTGATTGTTTATTGGGCTTTTATCGCTTATTCAATATATTGTGAGATGTTAGATTATAATGATAGCTGTTTTTTATTTAAACTAAAAGATGAATTGTGTAAATTTAAATACCTGTTTCGTAATGCTTGACGTTTATATAAAAAAGCCCCTGATATCAGGGGCTTTTCAGTAAAGATTAGTCCAATTTACCGATGATATCGTTTAAAGCTTTTTGCCAGTCAGAGGGTTTGATGCCGTAATCGTTTTCGATTTTTCGACAATCCATAATACTGTACTCGGGACGTGGTGCAGGAAGAGGATATTGATCAGTGGTGATGGGTGTTAATTGCGGCATTTTGAAATTATTGTCATGTTTTAGTGCTGTTTGAAAGATAGCGTGACTGAATTCATACCAAGTAACAGATTTGTTGCCGCCAAAGTGGTAGATCCCTCTAGAAGGCGATGGGTGTTGCAAAAGGGTAATGATGGCTTGCGCCAAATCCCCCGCATAGGTCGGGCATCCGATTTGATCGTTGACAACGGAAAGGCTGTCTCGTTCTTTTGCCAAGCGCAGCATGGTTTTAACAAAATTATTGCCGTATTCGCTAAATAGCCAAGAGGTACGGATAATTGTGCTTTCCGGATTAGCGGCAAGCGCGAGTAGTTCGCCGGTGGCTTTAGTGCGGCCATATACGCTTTGCGGATTGGTGTAGTCATGTTCACGATAGGGCGTTTTGCTTGTCCCGTCGAAAACGTAATCGGTCGATACATGGATAAATCGGGCATGAACAGAACGTGCCGCATCGGCAAGGTTGTGAACGGCTGCGGCGTTAACGGCAAATGCTGCAGGAACGTTTGTCTCTGCGCGATCGACAGCGGTATAGGCAGCGGCATTGACAATTGCATCGGGTTGAAAGCTTTGAACCATATTGCGTACAGCATCAGCATCCGTAATATCCAAGGAAGAGGAGTCAGTGGCAATCAGCTCCCAATTATCAGGAAGTCTGTCGCGGAAGCAGTGTGCGAGTTGTCCTTTAGAGCCTGTCAGCAGAGTCCTCATGGTATATCTCCTTAATGAATATTGTTTCGGCAAGATGGACATCATTATAGAGCAAACATCAGCTCTTAACAGCATTTTACGCCTTCACCGTTTTGAACTTATGTTTATCGGAAAATTTGAACGGGGTAAGGAACGATCGTTGCAATGTCTTGCTAATATTTGGTGGTAAGATAAGACGGATGATGAAAAATTTTGTTTGAAGGAGAAAAAAGGAATCTCTGTTGTGGAAAAAAAACAATAAATAGTACGTTGAAATAAATAATATTATTTCGACAAAATAATCAATATCTTGTTTTTTAAAAAGGAATTATCAATAGAATAAAGTGTCAATTTAAATTTGATTGCTTTAAAAAATGTTTCCATTCGTCTGAAATTTCAACCGTTAGCGAATTGAAAAACAGTTAATCATGAAATATCACTAGAATAACAGTGTAGGCGGTTTGATCGATTTACATTTTGTCAAAAGGCCTATGCTTCTTAATTACACATATTTATTCTGGGAGTGATTTATCATGACTTATCATTATGGCGGCTATTCTTCTAAAGCCCACTTCAACTCATACTGTCCACCGGTTAAATCCTATAATCCTTACTGCCCTCCGAGCCATGGCGGATTCGGTTACAAAGGTAGTTTCCATAACTACGGATCTTCTCACGGCATCAAAGTAAATCACGGCAAAATCGGTCATGGCGCCTACTGCCCTCCGCCGAAACCCGTGTACAAATGCATTATTATTGATTTCAACTGCAATCCGGGTAAACCTTATTACCCTAAACCGGCTCCAAAACCGGTTCCTCCGAAGCATGTTGATCCTTACTGCCCACCGGTTGAACCAAAACCACAGCCTCAACCACACCCGCAACCCCAACCTAAGCCGCAGCCACAACCTCAGCCGCAGCCTAAACCTCAACCGCAGCCCAAACCGCAGCCTAAACCCAACGATAAAGACTGCAAAGATTGTGTTGATGATCAAAACCAACAAAATACTTACGGACATGACGACAAAAATCCGGGCAACATTATTCATGTTGATGGTTCGACTAAAGATAAAAATGGTCTGACCAATACTGTAGGTACTGATAAGAAAGATACCATTTACGGTACTAGTGGCGAAGACGTGATTTATGGCGGCGACGGTGCCGATGTGATTTACGGCGGTGACGGCAACGACACTTTGCAAGGCGGTAACAACGGTGACTCTCTGTACGGTCAAGGCGGTAAAGACTACCTGCAAGGCGGTGAAGGCAACGACTACCTGAACGGTGGTGCCGACGCTGATATTATGCGCGGTGGTGATGGTAATGACGTTTACTTTGTTGATCACAAAGGCGACGAGGTTATCGAATATGGTAATTTAAACGGCGGTATTGATACTGTCCGTACAGTAATCGACTACACCCTGACCGACAACGTTGAGCACCTGTTCTTGCAAGGTTCCGGCAACCTCAGCGGTACCGGTAACGCTCTGAACAACGACATCAACGGCAACTCCGGCAACAACCACCTGTACGGCTTGGCAGGCGATGACTGCCTGGTGGGTAAAGACGGTAACGACTACCTCGACGGCGGCATCGGCAACGATGTCCTGATCGGCGGTACCGGCGACGACACCTACTTCTTCGATAAAGGTTACGGTCGCGACACCATCCAAGACGAAAGCGGTAACGATACCCTGCAATTCGGTAAAGGTGTTTCCGCTTCCGACGTATTGTTAAGCAAATCAGGCAACAACCTGACCGTATCTGTCGGCAACAGCGACTCTGTTACCATTGACGACTGGTTCTCCGGTAACAACCATAAGATCGAAAACTTCAAGTTTGCCGATGGCAGCACTTACGAAGTAACCGGTCATGGCGATTACTATTCTCTGTCAGCTGTAAACAGCATCCAACAACAAACCCAAGTGCCTAGCATCTAATCAGCTATACTTAGGATTGATAAGGTCGTCTGAAAGCGTCTGCATCCGTGCAAAACGTTTTCAGACGACCTATTTTGTAAACAATCTGACCCAAAAATCCAAATTCGGATAAAATAACGGAATCCTGTTTAAACCGAGTCAGCGAAGGGAGAAACCTGAAATGTCCGAAATCAGCTTGAAAAAGATTTACTCCGGAAAAGTGCGAGATTTATACGAAATCGACAGCAAGCGCATGTTGATGGTCGCATCCGACCGATTGTCTGCATTTGATGTGATTTTAGACAATCCGATTCCGGGTAAAGGAGAAATTCTGACGCAGATTTCCAATTTCTGGTTTCAAAAACTGGCGCATATCATGCCCAATCATTTTACCGGCGATACGGTTTATGACGTGTTGCCTGAACATGAAGCCAAAGCCATCGAGAAACGCGCGGTTGTCGCCAAAAAACTGACTCCTGTCAAAGTAGAGGCGATTGTGCGCGGTTATTTGGCGGGCAGCGGGTGGAAAGATTACCAAAAAAACGGTTCTGTCTGCGGCATCAAACTTCCCGAAGGGATGAAAGAAGCGCAGCAGCTTCCGGAAGTGATTTTTACCCCGTCCACCAAGGCTGCCGTCGGTGATCATGATGAAAACATCAGTTTTGAAGAATGCGAACGCATTATCGGTAAAGAGTTGGCGGCTGAAGTGCGCGCTAAAGCCATTCGGCTTTATACGGAAGCCGCAGAATATGCAAAATCACGCGGTATCATCATATGCGATACCAAATTTGAATTCGGGCTGGATGAAAACGGTACATTAACCTTGATGGATGAAGTACTGACGCCCGATTCCAGCCGCTTTTGGCCGGCGGACCAATATCAAGTCGGCACCAATCCGCCGTCTTTTGACAAGCAATTTGTCCGAGATTGGCTGGAGCAAAGCGGTTGGAACAAAAAAGCTCCGGCGCCGGAAGTCCCTAGCGATGTGATTCAGAAAACAGTTGATAAATATTGGGAAGCATTAAATCTTTTAACCAAGGAATCATAAATTTGGTAAGAGGTTAGCGGATTCGGATTTCAAGTGTAACTTTCTATAAAAAAATAGGCCGGTATGAGGCAGCATATGGCTTTTCCTGAAAGTAAAGATTGCCATGAACCGCATACAACTGACGATACCCTATCCAAATACCTGTCACGCCACTGCATCATCACTGAAATCGCCAAACAGCTTAGTCAACATAAAAGACCAACAGCCGCGGAATCATGCGGCTCCCTCGTCGACCCAAAATCCCACATCGGCGATTAGGTGGCCGACACCATCATCGGCAAAGATCAGAA
>NZ_KV812082.1:27573-41083 GCF_001813335.1 Neisseria sp. HMSC055H02
AGATCAGAAAAGCGCATTATTGACCTTGGTAGAACGCGTTACCCGCTAACACCATCATCTGCAAATTGAAGAAATTAAAGGCCTGAGACACTGCCCGGGCAGCCGTTGGGGCATTAAAGGCACATAAAGACAGAATCCACACCATCACCATGGATAACGGCAAAGAGTTCTGCCAACACACCAAAATAGCCAAAGCATTGAAGGCGGAAACCTATTTTTGCCGCCCTTACCATTCGTGGGAAAAAGGGCTGAATGAAAACACCAACGGACTCATCCGACAATATTTCCCCAAACAAACCGATTTGCGAAAAATTAGAAATCGGGAGATACGCAGGGTTCAAGATGAGTTGAACCACCGGCCGAGAAAAACACTTGGCTGCGAAACGCCAAGTGTTTCATTCTTGAATTTGTTCCAACCACCGTAACTCAAGTTTGGCACTTGAAATCCGAATCCAAAAACCTTTTTATTGGATTCGCGATATTTAATGGGTAACGGATATACGTTTGATAATAATGGGTTTGATTGGGACGTTTTGATGGAAGCCGCGTGTTTCAGTCGGCGTTTTGCTGATTTGGCGTACGACATCCATTCCCGAGGTTACTTTGCCGAAGACGGCATAGCCGTAGCCTTGCGGGGTTTTGTTTTTGAAGTTGAGAAATGTATTGTCGGCAGTGTTGATGAAGAACTGGCTGGTGGCGGAATTAGGATCGCCGGTACGCGCCATGGCGATGGTGCCGACAGTGTTTTTTAAGCCGTTGTCCGCTTCGTTGATGACGGCTTTATCTGTGGCTTTTTGGGCAAGGTCCGGGGTAAAGCCGCCTCCTTGAATCATAAAGCCGTCGATAATGCGGTGGAAAACGGTGTTGTCGTAAAAGCCTTTGCGGGCGTAGCTGACGAAGTTGGCGACGGTTTTGGGTGCTTTGGTTTCGTCGAGCGACAGGCTGATGTTGCCCATATTGGTTTCGATGACGGCGCGTGTCTCGGCTTGGGCATTGAAGGCTGCGGCAAGGGCAAGGGCGGCGAAAGTGAGTTTGAGGGTTTTGTTCATTTGAGTGTTTCTCGTAGTGTGAAAATCAAACGTTATTATCGCGGATTTTATGTGAAATCTCTAAAAGGCGTTGTGAAATATTTTAAGGTCGTCTGAAAACGGATACAGCAAACTTCGTTTTCAGACGACCTTTTGTGTTGCGCAGCGGCTTATTGTTTGGCTGCTTCGATTTGGATGTCGATGCGGACGTTTTTGGTCATACCTGCATCAACCAGATAGTCCACGCCCCATTTGGTGCGGTCGATGGTGGTGCTGAAGTCGCCGCCGCAAACTTCGGTTTTCGCCATCGGGCTTTGGTAGCAGTTGAATTTTTCGGCTTTGAGTTTGACGGGGGCGGTTTTGCCGTGCATGGTCAGGTTGCCGTCAACGGAGAGCAGTTTTTTGCCGTTGAAGTTGAATTTGGTGGAAACGAAGCGGATGTTCGGGTATTTGGCGGCGTCAAAGATGTCGGCGGATTTTAAGTGGTCGGTAAAGTGTTGCGAACCGCTTTGCAGGTTGGCAACGGGGATGGTGATGTCGATTTTGCCGGTGCGTTTTGCTTGATTGAAATCGACAGAGCCGGTCAGACCGTAGAAACCGCCGACGTTGGTGCTGGTGTTGAAGTGGTCGATAGCGAAACGGGCGTTGGCGTGGTGTTCGTCCACTTTGTAGGTGGCGGCGGAGACAGTACCGATGGCGGCGGCTGCGAGTGCGGCGAAGATGATTTTTTTCATGATTCTTGTCCTTTGTGTGAGGTTGTAAAGGCGTTTATCTTAACATAGGAAAGGGTAAGAATCATTTCTTACGGGTGAACGGTGAGTTTACTAATATTTGATAAAAAGGTCGTCTGAAACCGATATTTCGGTTTTCAGACGACCTGTGACTTTTATCGGGATCACAACTGGTCTTTTTGTGCCAGAATCCTGCGGCTGCCGTTGATGTCTGCGGGGGAAACGACACCGGCGTTTTCGAGCGCTTCCATTAGGTTGGCGGCACGGTTGTAGCCGATGCGCAACTGGCGTTGCAGAGAGGAGATGGAAGTTTTTTTGCTTTCCAAAATGTAGGCGACGGCTTGGTCGAACAGTTCGTCGCTGCCTGCATTCGGATTGACGATGTTGGTGGTTTCCAGCGCGGCTTCACCGCTGAGCAAACCTTCGACATAGTCGGCGGGGGCTTGCGATTTGACGTAGTTGACGACTTGATGCACCTCGTCGTCTGAAACAAACGCGCCTTGCAGGCGGGTCGGCTCGGCGCTGCCCGGTTGCAGGAACAGGGAGTCGCCGTATTTCAGCAACTCGTCCGCGCCCATTTGGTCGAGAATGGTGCGGCTGTCGATTTTACTTTGTACGGTAAACGCCATACGCGTCGGAATGTTTGCCTTAATCAAGCCGGTGACGACATCGACGCTCGGACGCTGAGTCGCGACAATCATATGGATACCGGCGGCACGCGCTTTTTGGGCGAGGCGGGCGATTTGTTGCTCGACGGCTTTGCGTTCGGTCATCATCAGGTCTGCCAACTCATCGATAACGACCACAATCATCGGCAGTTTTTCTAGCGGTTCGGGATCGTCCGGATTCAGGCTGAACGGGTTGGGCATGGGTTTGCCCGATGCTTTGGCGGCCTCGACTTTTTGGTTGAAGCCCTCCAGATTACGCACACCGGCGTGTGAAAGCAGGCGGTAGCGTTTTTCCATCTCTGCGACACACCAATTCAACGCCTGCCCCGCTTCACGCATATCGGTAACGACTGGGCAAAGCAGGTGCGGAATGCCGTCGTAAATACTCAATTCGAGCATTTTCGGGTCAATCATAATAAAGCGGACTTCTTCTGGCGTGGCTTTGAAAAGCATGGACATAATCATACCGTTCACGCCGACGGATTTACCCGAACCGGTCATACCGGCGACCAAAAGATGCGGCATTTTTGCCAAATCGCCGACGACGGGCGTACCGGCGATGTCTTTGCCCAGCGCAACGGTCAGCTTGGATTTGGCTTCGGTAAACACGGGCGAAGATAAAATTTCGCTCAACATGACGTCTTGGCGTTTTTCGTTGGGCAACTCGATGCCCATGGTGTTTTTGCCCGCGATGGTTTCCACGATGCGCACGGCTTGCAGTGACATGGAACGCGCCAAGTCTTTAGACAAAGCAACGATTTGGCTGCCTTTTATGCCTTGCGCGGGTTCGATTTCATAACGCGTAATCACGGGGCCGGAAGTGGCGGACACGACTTGCACACCGATGCCGAACTCTGCCAGTTTGGACTCAATCAGTTCGGCAGTGCGCTCCAATTCGGCAGGATTGATGCTGACGGGTTCGCCGTTGGGCAGGCGCAGCAGGCTCATGCTGGGTTTGTGGTATTCGCCTGTCTGTTGCGGCTCGTTGTCTTCAAACAAAGAAGCCTGAATTTTGGGCGGCGGCGCAACGGAGACCGCGACGGATTTGCGGTTGCTGGTACTGCCTGCAAGCGGGGCAACGGGCGTGGCGGTGATGTTTTTGGCTTCTTTCACCATGCGGCGGGTGTTTTCCGTTTCCAAGGCCTCGGCGGTCGAGCCGTCGTCTTTACGCCTGCCCAATGCCTTTTTCAGACGACCCCAAATACCTGAAAACAGGCTTTCGGTATTGCGTCCTGTTTTCGCCATCACTTCCAGCCAAGACACTTGCGCCAGCAAGGAAACGGAAAGCAGCAGCATGACGCACATAATCAGCAGGCTACCGGATTTGCCCAACAGCCAAGCCAAGCCCGAACCTGCCAAAGCACCGACCAAACCGCCCGCACCGACGGGCAGGGTTTCGTCCAAGGTATTTTGAAGGGTGAAGTATTCGAGAATCGGGCTGCACACCAAAAGCAGGAACAAAGCCAGCGCGGCAACGCCGTGGTTGTAGGATTTGTAGTTTTCACGCTTTTGCAGCGGGCGGAAATTTTTATAGAGGAAAACGCACGAAGCGGCGATCCACCACCAAAACGACAGTCCAAAAAGATAATAGCCGACATCGGAAACATACGCGCCAAACAGCCCGCCGAAATTGGCGATGTCATCCGGTTTCGGCACGCTGCGCGACCATGCGGGGTCGGTCATTTTGAAGCTGGCGAGGGAAATGGCGATGAAGACCGTCACCATCAGCCCAAAGAGCCACAGCGCGTCGTTAATCAAATTGACGACATGCTCGGGGCGCGCTTTTTTTTCTTCATTTTTTTGCAGCGCTTTGGCAGCCTTCAAACGCTCGGAAACCTTGTTCGGCTCTGTCTGCGCCTTGGTTTGGCTTTGACGGCGCGTGCTCGGTTTGGCGTTTGTTTTGGCTTTAGTTTTTGATGCGGTTTTAGAGGGTTTTGCGGTCATGGATGGATTTTTGATATTCGGTACAGGTCGTCTGAAAAGGGAAAACCGACGGGGAATCAATCCGTCGGGTGTAATGTGTGTTGGGTTCAAATTATACCGTATTTACCGTTTCTGATAAAACAAGGTCGTCTGAAAAGGTTTTCAGACGACCTTGTTGTCCTAATTAGACTTTAGAACAGGTTGCTGATAAAAATCAGCAAAATCACCAGCGGCACGAGGTATTTCACATAGGCAAACCAAATATTGACCGTCGTATGGTTGCCTTTATAAAGCAATTCGTCCTTCGCTTCGTCCTTCATCACAAAACCAACAAACAGCGCGGAGCCGAGCGCAGTCAGCATAAACAAGATATTGCCGCTGATGTAGTCAAAGGCATCGAAAATATTTTTGCCGAACACGGAAACGTCTTTCCACGGACCATAGCTCAGAATGGACGGAATATTGCCGAAGATGAAGATAGCAGCCAACACAATCGTAATCGCGGCAGTACGGCGGATTTTGGTTTTCTCCTGAATCGTCGTAATCAACACTTCATAAATCGTCAGCGAAGTCGTCAGCGCGGCAATCAGAAGCAGCGAGAAGAAAATCACGGCGAACACAGGTCCCGCCCACATATTCGAGAACACGATCGGCAAACTTTGGAACACTAAAGTCGGGCCGGAATTGGGCGCGACGCCGAAACTGAAGAGCGACGGGAAAATCATAAAGCCCGCAAGTACGGCGATGATGGTGTTGGTAATTGCGGTAATGACTGCGGTTTGCACCAAATTTTCGTTTTTATCCAGATAGCTGGACAAAGTAATCATCACGCCGAAACCCAAGCTCAAGGCGAAAAATACTTGTCCCAAGACAAAGACGAAAAGTTCTGCGGTAATCTTGCTGAAGTCAGGCTTCAGATAGAAAGTAATCCCTTCCATCGCGCCCGGCAGGGTAACGTTGCGCACGACCATGGCAATCAGGAATAGAAACAGCAGCGGCATCAGGTATTTCGCCGCTTTTTCAATGCCGCCGATGACGCCTTTGACCAAAATCCATTGGTTCACAACGACAAACAAGAAAGTGTAGAACGCAATTTCCCAGGGGCTGTTTTCGATGTGTTCGGTAAAGAAGCTTTTCGTTAGTTCGCCGCTGACAGGGCTGGAAATATTCAGGTTTCCGCTAATAATATTAATGATATAGCTGATCACCCAGCCGCCGAGCACCATGTAATACGCCATGATGCCGAACGAGCCGAGCAAGCCCATCCAACCGACCAGTTTCCAAATTTTGGCGACAGGTTTGCCGTTCATCGAGCCGCCGAACGCATCCAGCGCGTTCACACCTTTGCGCCGTCCGATGACGTTTTCCACCAAAATCATCGGAATACCGATAACAAACATGGCGATACAGAATAAAAACACATACGCGCCGCCGCCGTTTTCACCGACCAAATACGGGAAACGCCACGTCGCGCCGAAACCGACAGTCGCGCCGGCAACGGTAAGGATATAAGTCAAACGGTTGGACCAAGTTTGACGGGGTTGGTTGGAAGACATAAAACACCATCTGCCTTATTGGGAAAACTTGAAATTATACGCGAACGGATTAACGGTTCTTAACTGAATATCAAAAAGCAGTATAGTGAAAATATCTGGGAATTTTGCATTTTTCAGGGGAAAACCATAAAGAAAAAGGTCGTCTGAAAACAAAACAGGGGATATAGCTGGATATACTAGGAAACCATTGTCATTTTCCACCCTATTAAAATGTCAGGATTCAGACTTGAAACCACGATATGAAAAAACCTGCTTTGATCATGCAATCAAAGCAGGTTTTTATATTTGGTCGGAATGAGAGGATTCGAACCTCCGACCCCTTCGTCCCGAACGAAGTGCGCTACCGGGCTGCGCTACATTCCGAATGAGCAGGCATTATAGAGGAATTTTCGGCAGGATGCACGGATTTTGTCGGAGAAACTGTCGGGATTCGGATAAATATTTGGATAATAAACATCTTATCGATATATCTATCGGCTTGGGTTTGAAAAGGTGGGAAATACTTACCGTTTTTCACATTTTCCTTGCTTGAAAGCAGGGATTTTATCTTTATGTTAGTATCCGCTATGGCTTCGAATATAAATACGGATTGGTCAGAATCGCTTCGGCTTAGAGATTAAGGAACAGTAATTATGCAATTTTTCGGTATCGGTTTTTTGGTTTTGATTTTTTTGGAAATCATGTCGATTGTCTGGGTTGCCGACTGGCTTGGCGGCAGCGTGGCGTTGCTGCTGATGGTCGTCAGTTTCGTATCCGGCGTATTTATGTTGCGCAATACGGGTCTGTCCGGCATTTTACTGGCAGGAGCGACGATACGGAGCGGAGGAAAGGTTTCGCTTTATCAGATGCTATGGCCGATACGCTATGCTGTGGCAGCGGTGTGCCTGATGAGTCCGGGCTTTATTTCGACGGGATTGGCATTATTGCTGTTGTTGCCGTTTAAAGGTCGCCCGGTTGTGCAAGCGGAGACGGATGGGAATATATTTGGGCAGCGGCCGTTTTCAACTAAAGCACAAGATGATGATGTGATTGAGGGCGAATATACGGTAACGGGTGAAGATTCGGATACGAAGCATCAGGCTTACATCGAACATAAAAAAGATTGAGATACGGAATCTGTCAGCCGGAATGGTTGGCTTGAAATAAAAAGGTCGTCTGAAAATATTTTCAGACGACCTTTTTGTCATTGTTGCCGACTTAACGGCGACGACCGAATCCTCGACCCATCGGGCGGCGGTAGTTGGAAGGTTGTTGGGTGGTTTGGCGGTAGCGGGGTTGTTGTTGAGCCTGCTGCGCGGGGATGCTGCGGGTATTCAGTTGCTGGCTGGTACGGCCGTTGGGACGGGCTGATTGGTAGTAATGGGTACGGGCGCGCTGTGCAATCGGACTGTTTTGATTGTTCGCACGGGTGAATTTGTTTGCCAGTGCGTTACCGATAAATGCGCCTGCGGCTGTACCGATCAGGCTTTGAAGCAGCCAGCTTCCTGTGGATTGGTCGTAAATATATTGTTGTCCGTCTTTGCCGGTAACGGGTTGGCCATTGTTGCCGTTGGCTTGCGCTTCGGCAGGGATGGTGTCTTGTACGGCTTCGGGAGTGAGTTGGTAAACGGTATTGTCCTGCTGGCCGTTTTGTTGTGCCAATTGTTGTTGCAGCGCTTCAATTTGTTTTTGCTGCTGTTCAAGTTGTGCTTGCGTATTGTCTTTGCAGGCGGCAAGGGAGAAAGCGGAGAGCGCGGCTAAGGCGATAATTTTTTTCATTGTTGTGTGTTTCCTTGGTCGGTTGTCATTAATGCCGTCTTATGTAAGTCGGCGGCATGGTTCTAAGCGCGTGGCCTGTCTGCCATATGGTGTGTTTTGGGGATTTATCAAGCAAGGTTGCTCTTTTTTACAATGGGAGTTTCGGTAGTTTGGCTGCAAAAGCAAGGCTGTCGGCAACAATATTTCCTTGAGGTTTCACTTCGTGTTCGGTTTCCATAATAAGCAGTTTGTCGGGGCGGCGGGCGTGCAGGCTCATGTGCATTTCCGCGGGGGAGAAGGGGAGGTGATGGTGTTTGGCAAATGTTTGTGCGCGCTGATTGGCGGTTTTGAGCATGGGCATCAGGGTGATGTCGAGATGAAAGCGG
The DNA here is from genome assembly GCF_001813335.1 of Neisseria sp. HMSC055H02. Taxonomy (NCBI): domain Bacteria; kingdom Pseudomonadati; phylum Pseudomonadota; class Betaproteobacteria; order Neisseriales; family Neisseriaceae; genus Neisseria; species Neisseria sp. HMSC055H02. Next base: position 35,603 of record NZ_KV812082.1, read on the forward strand.
CGAACGCCCAAAATAAGGATGCGTGCGGCGAAGAAGTCGGCTTCTTCTGTAAACACGGCGGGACTGTTGCAATTGAAGTCGTGGCGTTCGGCCGCAATCAATGTGGCGAGAGAGCGGATTTGTGGAATCAAGGCCTCGCTGATAAGGCCTGAGGTTTGGGGAATGGTATCGTCTGAAAATGTGTTGTGGCTGTTGCCGTCAACAATCATATGGCAGCGGTGAAGGGTTTGTGGACGTCTTTGGATATTTGCAGAGAGGTTCATGGCTTTTCCTTTATTGGTATCTATTCGCATCGTGTATCGGGATTGGCGGCCATGAAGGGTATAAAAAAAGCCGCTCAATCAGGGCGGCTCTTGTTTTGCTGTTCATTTCCGTCTGTTTCAGACAAGCGCAAAAAAGTACCGCACATTTGTGTGGTACCAATAGAAGAATGCGTTTGAATGCTTAGCGGTTTGCATGACGGTATTTTGCTGGATATTGAATATATATGCGCTGAATTCTAAATCAGAAAGTCGAATAATTTCAATACTTGATGGATAAATTTGATTAATAATTTTTCAACTTTTTGTAATTAATGGAATTTATTTTTAAGCTGTGTATGGAAAGGCGCATTGTATGCGGATGTTGGGGAAAGTATTATCGCTTGGGTAGGTTTGATGCCTTATATTTTAAATAGGTCGTCTGAAAACGGGCAATGCCGGTTTTCAGACGACCTTTGCGTTTTTAAGCTGCTTCAATCATCAGGCGATTTCGAGCCACATCACTTGGTAGGGGCGCAGCACCAAATCCTGATTCAATGCCACGGTTTCGCCGCTGATGAGGTCTTTGGCGCGGGCGGGCATGGCTTGCAGGGTGTGCGCGCTGATGGTTTGCGGGTGTTCGCTGAAGTTGCCGAACGCCAACAGCGCATTGTTTCGGATGTAGCCGATGATGTGTTTGTTGTTGGTGTTGAAAGTAACCAGACGGCCACCGTTCAAACGCGGGTTGTTTTGGCGGATGTCTATCATGTGGCGCAGGCCTTGATAGATTTGCCCTGCCGCGGTTGACGGGTCGTGGCGCTGTTCGTACAATTCGGCGTTGTAACGCGGACGGTGCGCCCAGCGGCTGTCGTCGCTCTTGTTGCTGTCGTTCGACCAGTCGTCGTCGTTGAGCGTGCCGACTTCGTCGCCGAGATAAATCAGGGGCAGGCCGCCGGTACTCAGGGCGATGCTGTACAAGAGTTTGATGCGGTCAACGGCGTGGGGGTCGTGTTGCGCCAAACCGGCGAGAGCGGCGGCAGTACCGCTGACGCGGCAGTCGCCGGTGTTGGGGTTGTATTGGAAGGGGACGCCGCGCGCGAAGCTGCCGTCGAAATGGTTGACGAAGAAGCGGTTGAGGAATTGGCGGTGGTCGTAACCGTGGATGCCGAATTGCGATGCGTCTTCGTCGGCAAACGTCCAGCCAATGTCGTCATGGCTGCGCACATAGTTGACCCATGCGGTATGGTCGGGCAGGTTATGGCGGTAGGAGAGGGCTTGGTGGAGCAGATTGACTTCGCGGGTGGCGAGGGTGTTCCACAGTAATGCCATTTGCAGCGGGTTGTAGCCGATTTGGCATTCGTCTTGTCCGATGTATTGGACGACTTGGTCGGGGTGGACGATGGCTTCGGATTTGAAGAACACGGCAGGTGCGGCGATGCGCATGACGGCGTTGAACGCGCGGATTAAGGCGTGGGCTTGCGGCAGGTTTTCGCAATCCGTGCCCATTTGTTTCCAAATAAAGGCGACGGCGTCCATACGCAGGATGTCGACGCCCAGATTGGCGAGGAACATCATTTCGCCTGCCATGGCGCGGAATACCCAAGGATTGCTGTAATTCAAATCCCATTGGAAGGAATTGAACGTTGTCCATACCCAGCGTCCGTCTTCCAATTGGGAGAAGCCGCCCGGATGCTGGTCGGGGAAGATTTCGCGCAGGGTGCGGTCGTATTGGTCGGGCATCCAGCGGTCGGGGAAGATATAGTAAAAATTGTCGAAAAGCGGATCGCCGGCGGCGCAGCGTTTCGCCCATTCGTGTTCGTTGGACGTGTGGTTGAAGATGAAATCGACAACGGCGGAAATGCCCGCTTCGTGCAGCGCGGCAATGACATCGCGCAAATCGTCTATCGTACCCAAAGCTGGATTGACGTCGCGGTAGCTGCTGACTGCATAGCCGCCGTCGCTCTTGCCTTCGGGACATTTAAACAGGGGCATCATGTGCAGATAAGTCAGCCCCAGCTCTTGAAAATAAGGGATTTTAGCTTTCAAGCCTTTCAAATCGCCCGCAAACAAATCGACATAACACACGCCGCCGACCTGTTTGTTAGACAAAATCCAATCGGGATCGCTCTCGCGCGCGGCATCAATGGCTTTCAGAGACTTGTCGCGTTGGGAATAGCTTTGCCATGCATGTGCAATCAGTTGTTCCAGCATGGGCAGGACGGCTTCATTGTCGTTGTAAACGTTGTCCAGCTCGTGCATCAGCTTGGGAAAATGCTCGTTCAAACGTCTGTCAAACTGTTTCCAGTCTTCGGAAGCTTCGACGGTCGCACGCTGTTTGGGGCTATATTCTGCCAAGGTGCGCTCTTTGAGATGATGCAGGGTCAAATCGACCTGTTGGGTCTGGGTCAACATGATGTTTACTCCGAGTTGAGGTTGGATTTGTTTAGAAGCCTGATTCCGGCGGGAACGCTGGCCGGAGACAGGCTTATCATACTTTAATAAACTACTTGTGAACAGAGTTTGGAGAGGAGTAACCGCATTGTTTTATGTGGAATTTTTTTAAATCTAGGGCGGCGGGTGTGTTTGGGGTAACTGTATAAATTATTTAGAAAAAAAATTCATGTATGGAAGACGGTAGGGCAGGGGGATGTTTAGGACGAAGGGGGGAAGGAATATCGGATACCTGTCGGATGATTTGGTTTACAAAGGTTTATGACGAGCGCGGAAAGGCTGGATTAATAGTGAAATCAGACGGGTGAAAACAATTTCCTTTGACGGAAATGAAATGATTGGGATGACATGAAGGGATGAATAAAAAAGGTTTTCAGAGGTCGTCTGAAAACCTTTTCTCTTGTCTATCGCCCCTTAAAACTTAAAGTTCACGCCGCCGGTGAAGCTGCGTCCCATTTGCGGGGTGTCGGACAGGAAGCTGCTGTGGGCGTAAACGGACTGGTTGAGCAGGTTGTCGGCTTTGACGTACCAATTCCACTCGCCGTAGCCGGTGCGGCGGCGGTAGTTTGCGCCGAGGTTGAGCATATGGTGTCCGGGCGTGCGCGTTTCGTAGCGGGCGAGTTTGTTTTGGGCAAACACGCGGTAGTAGTCGAGATGGGCATCGATGCGGTCGGTCAGTGCGGCATTCAGGTGGAAGCCGAGTCGTGCGGCGGGAACGCGCGGGGCGTTTTGGTCAGCTTGAGCGATGAGTGGACGGTTGCCGTAGGCATCTTCCCTGCCGGGCAGCGACGGAAGGTTTTTCAGACGACCTCTGACGTAGTCGCCGGAAAGTCCGATGCGGTAGCGCGGTGTGGGCTTGAAGTAGATTTCGCCTTCCGCACCGTAGAAGTCGGCGCCGGATTGGTTATAGCGCACGAGCTTCATTTCGCTGTCGTCTTCGATGGATTTGGGGCCCCGTCCGTCGTTTAAGGTTTGGGCGTAGATGTAGTTGCCGAAGCGGTTGCGGTAGAGTGCCAGATTGTATTGCCAGCGGTCGCCTTCGTAGCCCAGCGCGAGTTCGATGTTGTTGGAACGCTCTTTGTTGAGGTGTTTGTTGCCGACTTCAAAGGTGTTGGTGGCGACGTGTTTACCGTGTGCGTACAACTCTTGCGTTGACGGCAGACGTTCTTGATGGGAGGCGGTCAGGCTGAGTTTGTGTTGTGGCGTGAAATACCAGTTGCCGGAAAGCGCGAACGAGCGGGCGGTTTGGCGGTGCGCGCCGAGGTCGGGCAAGGGTTGGTTGTAGTAGTTTTCCCGATCAATCAATGCCTTGTCGTACTGAATGGCGGCTTTTTGTTTTTCCACGCGCACGCCGCCTTCAAGCGAGAAGTTGTCCCAATTTGCCTGTTCTACGCCGAAAAAGCTGTAATGATGCACATCGTTGTCGATCAACATCGGCTGTTGGACGGTTTCGGGAATGGCGGAAAGCGCGCTGGATTTTTGGGTGAGGTATTGCACGCCCCAACTGCCTTTCAGACGACCTATGGGCAGGTGGCGCAATTCGATGCGGGCATTTTGCGTTTTGTTTTTAAAGAAGTTTTCCACCGCATCGCCCGCTTTTTCGTCGTGGCGGTAGTCGTTGCGGTTCAGATGCACGCGCAGGGCTTCGAAACCGGGGAGCGGCTGCTTCCATTCGGCGCGGATTTCGTAGCGTTTGTTGCGCAGGTCTATCCACGGTCTGCCGCTGTGGGTATGCGCGTGTGCATTATCGTCGTCGTGGAAGCCGCAGCTTAAGCCCGGATTGTCGTAATCGATGTCTTCTTCGGTCAACAGGTGCGGATAAAGCTGCAAATAGCGTTTGTTAATCAAACTCTTCTGCCAGATGATGTCGGCGTGGCAGTCGTCGTAGAGGTGGCTGTGCGCAGGCAGGCCGTAGCGGTCGCGGCGGTCGCTGTACGTTACGCCGATAAAGCCTTTTTCGCCTACCCAAGACAGCCCGATGCTGCCGGTTTTTGAATCGGCATGGCTGTCGGGCAGTCGTTTCAGACGGCCTTCTTCTTTTTGATAGCGCGGTACGGCGTAATCGCCTGATTTGCGGTACAAGCCTTCGGTATGCAGCACGAAGTTTTTGCCCAAGCCGATATTGATGCCTGCGGATGTCAGTTTTTCCAAATTGCCGCTGCTCAAACGCAATCCGGCTTCGCCCGATACGCCGTTTTCAGGCATTTTTTCGGGGATTTTGCCATCGGCAACATCGACCAAACCGGCTACATTGCCCGAGCTGTACAACAGCGTTACCGGGCCGCGCAGGATTTCGACCTGCTGCGACAAGGCGCTGTCCACCATCAAGGCATGGTCGGGCGAGAAGTCCGCCATGTCGCCTGTTTCGCCGTGATGGTTCAACACTTTAATCCGTCTGCCTGTTTGACCGCGAATGACGGGAGCGGACGCGCCGCCGCCGTATTGCGAGGCATGAATGCCCGGTACGCCGTCCAAAGCATCGCCCAAGTTGACGGCTTTTTGGCGCAAGGTATCGCCGCTGATGATTTTGTCGGAGGCGGTCGAAGCGTGCAGCAGCCCCGACGTTGCACGCGGACGGCTTTTACCGACGACGGTAACCTCTTCCAAGTCAACCGACTGCTCGGTTTCATGCGCTTGGGAGAGGATAGGGGTGCTGATTAAAAGAATAGATAAAACAATGGGTTTGAGTGTGGCTTGTGTCATTTTAGTTTCTCATCATATTTCGAAAGGCTGTTATTATATAACATTGCGTCATTTATATGGAGACCTTTGCAAAATTCCTTTTCCCCCG
>NZ_KV812083.1:0-884 GCF_001813335.1 Neisseria sp. HMSC055H02
AGTACAATACTCAACTTTGAAGGTCTAACCATGGCATACTCTGCGGACTTAAGAAACAAAGCTTTAAACTATTACGAACAATGCAAAAACATCAGCCAAACCGCAGCAACGTTTAACCTGTCAAGAAACACGCTTTACCTGTGGATTCGCCTTAAAAAACAAACAGGCAGCCTAAAACATCAAGTTACCGGTCTAAATGCCGTCAAATTGGATAGGCAAAAACCGGCTCAATATGTTGGGCAACACCCGGATGCCTGTCTGCATGAAATCGCCAAACATTTTGATTGTACGGCAGCCGCCGTTTGCTATGCACTCAAACAGATGAGGATGACGCGAAAAAAAAGACCGCCACTTACAAAGAACAAGACCCGGCCAAAGTAACGCATTATTTGACACAGCCGGCCGAATTTTCCGACTACCAACGCGTTTATTTGGATGAAACAGGATTTGACCGCCACCTGTTCCGTCCCTATGCCCGCAGCCTGAAAGGGCAAATAGTGAAAGCGCAGATAAGTGGAAAAAGATACCGACGCTTATCTCCGGTGTCCGCACAAGTCGGCAACCGGCTGATTGCTCCGATGGTTTATCAAAATACGATGACCGGAGTCTTTTTTGAAGCGTGGTTTCAGCAATGCCTACTGCCCGCATTGACTCAAAAACCGGTGATTATTTTAGATAATGCACGATTTCACCGTATGGGTGTCTTACGGGAAATGGCGGAAAATCGGGACATAAGGTATTGCCTCTTGCACCTTATTCGCCTGAGCTCAACCCGATTGGGAAGGTGTGAGCGAATATTAAGCGGCATCTGCGAACCGTATTGTCTGATTACGCCCGATTTGACGATGCGCTGCTGTCCTATTTTGATTTTAATTGACTATAAA
>NZ_KV812084.1:0-341 GCF_001813335.1 Neisseria sp. HMSC055H02
AGAAGAGTGATGATTCAAGAAGTTAAAGAAGTGAATATGACAGATAGAATTTTAAATGAAATTTCGGCGTTAAGCCCGAAAGAAATCCGAGAAATTTTTATGCGGATGTGGCGGCATATGAATGCGCTGAATGACGGCTTGACGGCTGACGATTGTGTCGAACTTTTTGCAACTGCATTAAAAGGCAGTTCAGATTTGACCTATGATTTGCTGAAAGACACCTGACATGATTATCGCGTTGGAACGATGACAGATACATTTGCATTATTGCCGCGTGAAACGTATGACAAAATGTTTTCTGAATGCCTTAAAGGTAAAATTCCCGCTGAAACGGAGCTGGA
>NZ_KV812085.1:0-10053 GCF_001813335.1 Neisseria sp. HMSC055H02
TTCTTTAACTTCTTGAATCATCACTCTTCTGTCTTTCTTTAAAACAAAACCAACTGTTCTTCCAATGTCAATAAGGGGGCGGTTATCTTCGTTTCGTCTTGGCCGTGCTGTTTTGCGTTGAAAGCGGCTTTTTTGTCGGCTTCAATTTCGGCTTTCATATCGTCTTCAAAACCGCCACGCAACCAATGCACCGTCCGCCATGCCGTATGAAATTCGTTTTTTATACTGTCTCCATGTATGATTTTTGCAGGGATACCGTAAAAATGACATTGCACAAAACACATCCACACACACAAAACATCTATATCCACCGCAACCGTCGCCATATGCAAAGTTGGAACTTTTCCGCTATCGGCGATATGTTCCGCAAAGGCAAGCAGATTCGCACTGCTGCCGCAACATAGTTCAAGCAAGGAAACAAATCTTTGTTTCTCCAGTTTCTCCGCCGTGTCGATTCCCGTCAGTTTTGCCATCACTCTTGATACAGCCATCGGCGTAAAATACTGCCCGTTACGCTCGTTTGATGCTCCCAAGTCCATATAAAGCTCACCCAAAAATCTTCGTAGCTTCCGACGTTCACCGCTCTAATGCAGCCTGAAGCTAAAACGCCCAACAGCTCAGGAAAAATTTAAAAGCCTCTTCTTTATATTCTCGGCGGAAAGTGTGGTATCGCTCCTCGCGTATTTCCCAATCATCATCCCGCATATAACTATTAAAAATCGCAAGGGCTGCCAGCTCTACGAAATCACGAAAAACATCAGACGGCTTATACGCCGCACCGAATGAATAAATAAGTTTTTTCAGCTCTTTAACCGTGTTATCCATTTTTTGCTCCCGAAGGTTTCAGACGACCTTTGCCGCCCGAAACCGTTTAAATGCCATTACCACCAACTGTCATAGAAAACTGCTCGCCCCTCAGCTATCGCTAACCGCGCATTCGCTATAAAGGTTTTGGTTTCAGTAATGTCATCGGGATAGATTTGCGAGTCTCCAAAGAAAAAGCCCGGCGTGTGTTCTAGTTTTTCATCATTTAAATCAACTTCCAGCCGTTCCAAATCTTCAAGTTCTAGGCGTACAGTGCAACAATTAAATACATCGGCTTTGCCGCCTTTTGCCGATATAGTTTTTCCATCCAGCCATGTAGATGGTTAAACTTCCGCCAGTACGCAAATTGATTCAGTTCTGCTTCATCGCGTTCATCTTCACTCACATTCACATCGGTTTGACGGTCGCCGACAAACTCGGCATTCATGGTGTAGCCGTACATATCAAGTCCCATTTGATAATCCTTTCATAAATGTTCATTCATAAATAAACAACTATCGGGGGCAGCGGCCGCCGTGTTGTGATGTCGTAAAAAATTTCAAAGCGCAAAAAGTCCAGACTGGCTTTGTGCGGCTTTTATCTTTGTCCGGTGCGCCCTCTGCGGCGTGGTGGAAAAGGTGGAAGCCGTGCAAAGACACTTGTCTTGGTCTGGACTTTTTGCGCTTTGAAATTTAGACATCAACCAACAACACGGCGGCCGCTGCCCCCGATGGTTGTTTCAAACCTTCAGCCGCTCTGCGGCGTTTCCGCCCTTTTGGGCGGAATCAGGGTGGTAAAACCACCCTGTTTTTGGCACACGTTGCCTATCCTGCGTTGTAGTTGAATTTGGTGTTGTACTAAAGAAATATCCCTTTTTGAGGGAATGATATGAGCGGATGGGGATGTTTATTGGATCATTATTAGATTATTGTTGGATTCATATAGATTAATATTAGATTAAAGTTAGATTGATATGGGTCATTAATAGATTTAAATAGATTACATATGATTGATAAATTAGATTTATATTAGATTGATTTATAGGTTTAATTAGGTTATTATTGAATTTTATTCGCTTATAAGTAAATTATCATTAGGTTAGTAGTAGATTAAAATTAGATTGGTGTTAGATATGGGTGTTTCTGTAAAGGACTTCATCAGCGCACAGGAAGAAAACGGACGGCGTTCCAAATTGGAGCCGTTCAAATCCGACATCCTGCTGCTCAAACAAAAAGGTTTTTCTCAAAAACAGATTCAGCAATTTTTGAAAGAAAACGGCCTCGAAGTCGGACTGACGACGATCAACTGGTTTGTCAAAACACGCTTACGAACGGAGCAAAGCAACCAGCCGGAAAAAAGCAAAACCGAAGCTCAAAAACTGTCCTTATCTCTAAATCATTTGAAAAAAAATGAACGTCAAAAGACAGAAAACCCGGATCAGACCTCCTCCGGGAAATCAGGCGAAGACAAATTCAATTGGCAGAATCAGATCAATGCTTCGGAGTACATATAAAAAAAGCCGTCTGAATTTTCAGACGGCCTCAAAGTCAACAAACTGTTTCAGCGTTCGTAATGGTATCGGCAGGCATAAACCGTTACCGTATCTTCTTCTACCGAATAAACCAAACGGTGTTCCCGATCTATCCTGCGCGACCACAATCCCGATTTTTGATGACGTAGCAGTTCAGGTTTACCAATACCCTTCGGATGGTTGGCTTTAATATCTTCCAAAAGCAACTTGATCCGTTCAACTTTCCTGGCATCGTGCTTTTTCCAATAAGCTAAATCTTCGGCGGCATCGGCGGTAAAACGGTGCTTCATCACAGATCAACCTCTACAAATTCCCCGTGTTCTGCCTGAGCCAGTGAGTGTTCCAAACGTGCAGCATTGGCAGGATTTCCGAACAGGTAAAGCGTCTCCATAATAGAGCTGTACTCTTCCTCAGACATCAAGACACAGTTCCCGCCGTTCCGGCGCGTAATATGTGTTACTACTTGGTCTTCGCACACTTTGGTCATAACCTGCGCCAAATCCTCACGGGCTGCGGTGTAGCTGATTACATAGTCCATTTTTTGTATCTCCATTAAGCAACATAATTAATTGTACAGAAAACCTGTACATATTTCTAGCTATTTATCCACAAAACCTGTACATATCCCCTCCTCAAAAACTCCCATATCCGTCCAAACGCCAATATCTATCTACATCCATCAAAAATTGCACAAAAAACAATCAGGCGGCCGCCTGTAATATTTTTTGATAGTGATCTGTGATCGTGGTCTTTGTATAAAGGCCGTCCTATACGGACAAAGTTCTCTGTCCTCAAAAGCCAATGTTCTTTGTCCAATATGTACAAACACAGTATTTTCAATTACTTATTTCAGCAAAAAAAGCGGTTTTTTATCATCTGATTTGGGTAAAAAAAGGAAGTCGGGACGGAAAAACAGGTAAACATAACCCAATCTGCGCCGAAAAACAGGCAAAACCGCCTTTCAGACGACCTTTCCCGCTTCAAAGGGCGCAAAAAAAGCTGCCGGAGCAGCATTTGGGCGTGGCGGTGCCAACAGCCTGATGATTACTGTTTTTTCTTGTAGTAATTTATGAGATTTTGACGATTAGGATTGTTGGGATTCCGCTGTCCGCCTGTATCGGGCGGCGGGTCGGCGGATTGTTTGATTTGCGCTTCGTATTCCGCCTTAGCTTTGCTCGTGGCCGCTTCGGATGTCGGCAGCGCAGGGATGTTGGGGGAACGGTCGGATGGATAGAAGCCCGCCCAGCCGTTCAGAATCGATTTCCGCATTACGGCATTGAGGTCGTAGTTTTTGTTTTTGAGGTCTTTAAGCTGGTTGAGCAGGATTTTTTTCTGCTTGATATTGAGGTGCTTGCCTTTTTTGGCGCGCATTTTAAGGAATTCGTTCCAAAGGTCGAGATTAACCCACTTTTCAAAGCAGAAATTGTCGATGTCGAGATGGTAGCGGCTGTCAAACTTCGGCACTGGTTCGCCTTTGACCTGATAACAAAGTTCGAGCAGACGCTCCTTATTAAGCTGCCAGTGCATTCTGCCGTGTACGCCTGCGCGTCGGCATTGGATTACGCCTTTGCCCAATAAAATCGAACAAACGGTTGCGGGCAGTATCCGACCTGCCTTTTAAAAAAGAATGCCGCGCATCCGGGTAGCCCAGTGGGATCCGGCATAGGCGGCAAGTCGGAGGTATTTCTTAATCGGGACGTATTCCCGATGCGACCGCGATAATCTGCGGACAAGCGGTCAAACTACATTTTGATTCTTATGTTCCCCGCCGTGAGCGGGTATTTATTGGAAAATTCCGATAGGACGCATGCCCAAATGTTCAGACGGCTCTACCCGTCTTTAAGCATGTATCTAAATCCAAGTCCGCTTGTGCAAAAAGCGGGTTTTAGTTTGGGTATATCCGAAATAATCAGATAGTTTATTATAGTTCAAAGGTGCGTTATGACAAATACGACAGAAGATGAAATCAAAGCCCTGCAAATCAAGGCGGGGGAAATTTACGACCACTTTCAAAACTGCTCGGCGGTTTATGTGTGCTCGGGACAGGAAATTTTTGAGTTGAACCGTGAAAATCACGATGACTGCTTCACTAAGGCGTGTGTTGCCGATAAATACTGGTGGAAGTTTGAATGGTATTTGAAAGGCAGCGACCTTTGGAAAGACAGTGATTTCGACAATATTGATGAGGTCGCGGCGGAGTTTGAGGGTAGGTTTGCGGGATTTTTTCAGGAGGGTTGAGAACTATGGCTGTAATTCTGAGTTTATTCTTTGATGATTATGGATTGCCTTCTATTGGGTTGTGGATATTCTGTTTTCTTGCGGCGGCTGTTTCTGGGATTTTTTTCATGCTCTCCCTCTGGGATGATGTAAAACGATTACCCAAATTTATTTCCGGTATCTTGGCGGCTATGTTCTGTTGTCTAATTGTCTCGTTCTTATCAATAAATTCCTTTGAAACCATTCCCGCAAGCGGAACGCAAATTCAAAAGGCCAATTTGAAAAGATGTACTGCCTTCAAACCCGTAAATCTTGGAAATATCTGGGATATTATGAAGGATTGCCGAGACTATGATCAGGAACGGAAATTTAAGGAAAAAATTGAATCATTGGACAAGTAAACCTGCTTTGAGATAGGCAGGTTTGGTTTTAGGTCGTCTGAAAACGGTTTCAGACGACCTTTTCTACCGCCTAACTACACAAAAGGCGGCGGGCAACTCAGCGGCTCGGAGCAAAAAGACTGAGCGGTTCCGATACCGTCCGTGTGTGATGTTGTGTGAACAAGCACTTTGCCCGTGAACAACCATCAGTAACGGGAGGGTAAAAATCGGCGGCAAGGCAATTATCGCGCTTTGCCGTTTTGAGCGATGCCCTGAATAGGTCGGGGAGCAGGTGGAAGCCCTGCATTTCAAATCAAGTTAAAAGAAGATTCCTGTGTATACGAAGTTTCTTGTAATAGTAATTGGTATATTGCTTTCAGCAATGACTATCAAATTAACATATACGGCCAACCTGATAACTTTTCTTATAGCAAGTCCATTTATTATCTTGAGTTTTATGGCCCTTGTTTGTATGTGGGTATTAGATGATTAACCTAGACGAGGGACAAATGGAAGAATTGAGAGATCGAATTCGAGAGCTGAATGGGAAGTAGTTATCAGAGTTACCTGTTTTGACGGAGACACGAAATGAAGCAAGAGAACGACACCTTAGTCCGACTGAAGGCAAACATAGATGCCAAACTGCGCCATACAGTGGAATACCACTGCGATCAAGAAGAACGTGAAATGCTGGAGCGCATGATTTCGCGAGGCGTGATTCCTCAAGACGATTACAGTAAGGAAGAACGGAAACTGCTGATTAAGGCGTTCTTCTCCAATATTTTCGGGCAGAAACAGGTTTCCATCGAGGAGTCAACACAAGAGGTTGAATCTGTATTGAGGGAAATTTTAAAGGCTAGAGGATAAACATTATTTTATCGAACTCTTGAGGCTTCTCGTGTCGTATGTATCGCCGCAAGCATCAATCAAACGCTGCCAAAAACGGGAAGAAACAGAAAGATTGGTTTTGCTGTCAACTGCTGTTTTCAAAAGTGAATGCAGTTCCTGTTCTGCCATATCCAACAATTCTCCTTTGTCCTCTTTTATGGCTCGAAACAATAAAACCGATAGGAGGAGGGAATGTTCTAACAGTTTATCTGTCCCATCTATCCTAACATTTTCGCGCATATCCAATTTAAAGGACAATTCGCTTACATCACTGCACAGGCTGTCAACTTCATCGTTTAAATATTCAAGTTGCTGATTGATGGCATCCAAGATTGAAGGTGGTTTTTGCGCTCTCATGAATTTACCTTTTTTGATAAAGTTGGTTGTAGGAGACCTGACTATATCAAACGTCCTGCCTGACGTTAAGGGCTGACTACCGGCAATATGTCGGGGAGCAGGTGGAAACCTTGCAATTAAATTCTGAGGTCATCTGAAAACTTTTCAGACGACCTTCACTTTATCTAAAAGCGAAAGGAAACAACATGAAGAAACTCCGCAAGCCCGTCAAACAAATTGTGATTGGCACTTACGAAAGCATGAAGGCTGCATCCAAGCAGGTTGACCTGTTGATGCGTGGTAATAAAGATTTATGCGTCAATATCGTTCAGGACGGTCGCAAATTTCAGGTTCGAACGGTTGCTTGGCAATAAAAAAGCCGCTTTCTTTCAAAGGCGGCTTTGGGAGAATTGGATAATCTCGTAGGGGTACGCAGACTATCCTTTTTTTCGTCTTTGGTTTCAATACCCGCATCGGCGGGTCTTTTAAAAGGTATGTGTATGAATAAATCTTTGGGTTTGCTAGTTGCCGCTATGCTGGGAGCTGCTCCTGCGGCTTTTGCCGACGATGTGCTGACGGGCGATACTCGCTTGGCGTGCGAGGCGGGTTTTGTGTCTGTCGTCAGGCGACCGTCCGAGCGAGTGTGCGCCGTCGATTAAGCGTTATTTTTCGATCCGACACACGAAATTGGGCGATACGCTCAAGGCGCAGCGCAATTTTTTGAAAATGTGTCCGGCAAGAAATGTGTCCGGCAAGTTCGGAAAGCGCTGAAATGTCGGGTTTGACAGACGCGATTGCGGAGGGAGCGGGTCGTTGCGACGCTAAAGAGTTGAACCGTATGATGCGCTATACGAAGCTGGAAAAGGTTTGTGGATAGAAGACCAAATACAGCTTGGGACGTAAATATGTTGTTGAAGACAACTGCCAAACGGTCAAGAAAACCTACATTCGCCCTGACAAACCGCAATATTGCAAGGCTTATTTCGATCACGGCTGGACGACGGCAGACGACAAGGTGCGCTATGTCGGCGAAGAGAAACAAGGCGACCGTTGGGTTGATGTTCGCTGAAAATTTCACTCCTGCTCTACATCGGCATAATGTTTAGCAGTTTATGCAGCTCTTCCGATAGGTGAGGGCTGCCTTTTTACAAACGAAAGCCTGTTCAAGGGCGAGCAGGTTTCTTTTTGTGAAAAATCATTACAAACGAAAGGTTATGCCATGAAGGAAGTCCATTTTATTGCCCAGGGTAAGGGCGGGGTCGGTAAATCTACGATTGCTGCATTTACCGCCGACTACTTGAAAAACGCCGCAGCCATGCCTGTCCCTATGTTCTGCTTCGATACAGACCCTGTAAACCAAACCTTTCTGCGTCATCAGGCTTTCAAACCCGAGCTGGTTAAAATCATGACGGAACACAATACCATCAATTCGCGAAATTTTGACGGTTTGGTGGAAAAATTAGTATTCGAAGAAGGTATAGCCATTGTTGACAACGGCGCGGCAACGTTTGTGCCGTTGATGTCCTATATGGCGGAGAACTCAATTCCGGAGTTGTTGGCCGAGAATAATGTTCGGATGGTAATTCATGTGCCACTGACGGGCGGACAGGCTTTGAACGACTGCATTACAGGGTTAGTACAGATACTGAAAAGCCTAGAAGCCGAGGTTGTTGTGTGGTTGAACGATTTTCGGGGAAACGTGGAGCAGGAGAAACCGTTTGACCAATTTAAAGTTTATAAAGAATTTAAAGACCAAATTATAGGTATCGTACATATTCCGAACCGCAATCCCGACACTTTCGGTAAAGACTTGGAGGAGATGACAAGTAAAAATTTATCACTGACCGAAGCAATCACATCTGACACATTTGGCTTGATGCCGCGCCAGCGTCTGAAAACCGTACAGCGCGATTTGTGGCAACAACTGGATAAAGTCCCGTTCTTGGCAACGCAGCAAGCAGACGGAAGCGAGTGATGATGAATCAAGCCGATGTAGATGCCATTATTGCAGAAACATTCCGCCTGTCGGGCGTAAAGCTGACGTCGGACGATCCCATCATTCCCATCCTGCTGATAATGGAAGGCCGTCTGAAAGCCCTGTTTGCCGAGCAGCGCGTCCATACCCGTCAGGATTTTGACGAAATCACTGCCGAAATCGAAGAACCGCTGAAAGCAGCGGTTCAGATTGCGGAAGATTTGAAAACCTATCGGGAGCAGATTATAGCTGATCTGCTGGCAGGGTACGGCAAAGAATTGTCCGAAAGCGAAGGACGAATATCCAGTTCCATTCAACAAAAAATTGCAAAGCAAACTCAAGCATATATTGATGAAGTGGTAGCTAAAATGAATCGTTCTTGGTTAGTCGCTGCATTGATATTTTTTGCAATTATTCTTTTGGGGCTCTTTATTCCAAAATTTGTATAGGATTCATATGTTATCGGAATCAAGAATAAAGGTTGTTACCGAAAAAGTAGGTAGGTTGTTTATCCCACATGAGGAACAATACCCACATTACAAACTGGTTCCGATTGATACAGACAGGCAGGGTTATCTCTGCCTGCTGTTTTATATCAACAGGAGCAATTTTTTGGTACTTGAGCCGCGTATTAAACGCTATGCGGCAGTTCGGCGGTTGTCGCTGCTGCTGGAAAATGCCCCCTATACGGTCTATGAAACAGTGAGGTAGCCATGAAAACTTATGACGTAAAAGAAGCGGCGCAATACTGTAAATGCCACCCCGAAACCATACGGGAATACATCCGCTCCGGCCGTTTGGCAGCCTCCATGCCCGGGCGGAAATACTGTATCACGCAGTCCGCACTTGACGCATTTTTAACCGAACTGGAAAATGCGCGGATGCTGGCTTCACTCGAAAGTAGGAGTGAACAAAAATGCCGATCTATAAACGCGAAAACGGCGTCTATTACATTGACATCACAACGCGAAGCGGTCAAAGAATTAGACAATCTTCTCGCACCAAAGACAAAAATGAAGCCCAAAGGCTGCATGACAAACTGAAACATGAATTATGGCAGCAGGAACATTTCAACAAAAAACCGAAACGGCTGTGGGATGAAGCGGCAGTCCGGTGGATTGAAGAGATGGGGGACAAGAAAAGCATCAGGGATGACATCAGCCGTTTGCGCTGCCTGGTTCATTTCAGAGGTGTCTTCCTGCACCATATGAGCCGTGATTTCATCATGCAGACCCTCGGCAGCATGACGTGTTCGGACAGTACCAAAAACCGCTATCTTGCCTTAATCCGCGCGATTTTGAATAAGGCGGAAAAAGAATGGGGCTGGCTGGACAACGTGCCGAAGTTGAAGCTGTATCGTGAAGCCAAACGCCGTATCCGTTGGCTGAAGCATGAAGAAGCCCAAAGGCTGATTGATGCCCTGCCGGAATATATGGCAGATATGGCGGTCTTCAGTTTGGCGACAGGTTTGCGGCAAAGCAATGTACTGGGGCTGAAATGGACGCAAATCAATCTAGAACGCCAAACGGCATGGATTGAGGCCGACGAAGCCAAAGCAGGACGCGCTATCGGCGTTGCCCTGAATCAGACGGCACTCGGTATATTGGAAAAACGGACGGGCAAACACCCGTCTTTTGTTTTTACTCTACCAAACGGCAAACCCGTGAAAAGCATCAGTTCGCGTATTTGGAAAAACGCACTGTCTCAGGCAGGCATTACCGATTTCAGATGGCACGATCTGAGGCATACTTGGGCAAGTTGGCTGGTACAAGCCGGCGTTCCGCTCGCCGCTTTGCAGGAAATGGGCGGTTGGGAAAATGTCGGGATGGTTCAGAAGTATGCCCATCTGGCTCCTGAACATTTGCACGGGCACGCGGCTATATTGGACAGTGTCGGTCTCGGTTTCGACACAAAACAGGCAC
>NZ_KV812085.1:10153-25503 GCF_001813335.1 Neisseria sp. HMSC055H02
CCCCGAGATAGGCGGCGGCAAAGAAAAAAGCCTAAACAATTGTTTAGGCTTAGGAAAATTGGTGGGTCGTGAGCGATTCGAACGCTCGACCAACGGATTAAAAGTCCGCTGCTCTACCGACTGAGCTAACGACCCGATAAGCTGAGAATTATAGAAGGCGGAACTTTTCGTGTCAAGCAACTTTCTCAAAACAACAAGATTAAATCTTTAAATATTTGATTTTCCGATTATTCGCTTTAGCATAATCTTCAGCACCACAAGGTCGTCTGAAACCGTTCGAAAGGTTTTCAGACAACCTCTACCCGTTATTCCACTACAATTTTTGGGAAACGGCTGCTGAAATCTTTGCCTTTGTCTGCAATCGTCAGTGCGATTTGGAAGGCCGCGTCGGTATAGATTTTGGCAATGGCGGGATGTTCGTCAAACAATTGTTTCGCCGCGCCGCCATCCATTGCTTCGCGTACGGGCAGGCTTAACGGAAGCTGTCCGAGCAGTGGGACATTCAGACGACCTGCCAGGTTTTTGCCGCCTTCCGAGCCGAAAATAGCTTCAGCGTGGCCGCAGTTAGAGCAGATATGTACCGACATGTTTTCCAGTACGCCGAAAATCGGAATATTGACTTTGTGGAACATATCGACTGCTTTGCGCGCGTCAATCAGGGCAATGTCTTGCGGCGTGGTAACGACGACCGAACCGGTTACGGGGATTTTCTGCGACAGGGTGAGCTGGATGTCGCCTGTACCCGGCGGCAGGTCGATGAAGAGGTAGTCCACTTCGTCCCACTCGCTTTGGAACATCAACTGCTGCAAGGCTTGGCTGACCATCGGGCCGCGCCAAACGACGGCTTGATCGGTATCGACCAGAAAGCCGATGGACATCACTTGGATGCCGCTGTCGGCTTCGACGGGAATCAGTTTTTTGTTTTGTTGGTCGGGTTTGCGGTCTTGCACACCCAACATGGTCGGTTGGCTGGGGCCGTAGAGGTCGGCATCCAGCACGCCCACGCGCGCGCCCATGCGTGCCATAGCGGTGGCGAGATTGGCGGTGGTGGTGGATTTGCCGACACCGCCTTTACCGGATGCAACGGCAATGATATTTTTGACGCCTTTGATGGTGGCAACGCCGGGCTGTACTTTGTGTGTTGTGATTTCAGTGTCAATGCTGAGGTGGATATGCGCATCGCGCGTGATGCCGATGACGGCTTCTTGCAGGCTGTTGGCGATTTCGGCGGCGATATGCCCGACGGGGAATCCGAATTTCAGTCCGATATGGAGGCCGTCGGAACGTTCTGCCAACAGTTTGACGGCTTTTTCGCTGCCGAGCGTGCGTTCGGTGCCGGGGATTTTTACTGCTTCGATTGCGGCGGAAATGGCGGGGATATTCATGTTGTTCTCTCTGATGCGGTGGCGTTTGAAACAGAACGAATGATACCGTATTGCCTTGTTCGGACGCAAAATATTGCGGGCTTGGCGTTTCAGACGACCTTTCGCATGAAACGCCAAGCCCGCGGGGAAATGCGTATAATGACCGCCTGACAACATTTGTAAGCATCAAAATTAAGATTATGGACATTTCCGATTTCGATTTCACCCTGCCCGACCGATTAATTGCCCAGCACCCACCCGAAGTGCGCGGCAGCAGCCGCCTTTTGGTCGCGCTGCCCGATATGCCGCTGCAAGACCGCGTATTCGGCGATTTGCCTGATTATATTGAGGCGGGCGACGTTTTGGTGTTCAACAACACCAAAGTCATGAAAGCGCGGCTGTTCGGGCAAAAAGAGAGCGGCGGAAAAATCGAGGCCTTAATAGAGCGCGTTTTGGACAACCACACCGCGCTGGCGCACATCCGCTCGTCCAAATCGCCCAAACCCGGCACGAAGCTGATTTTCGAAGGCGATATTTGTGCCGTCATGGTGGAGCGTGCGGACGAACTGTTCTGCCTGCGCTTTGAAGGCGAACAAACCGTTTACGAGCTGCTGGAGCAAAACGGTCATGTGCCGCTGCCGCCCTATATCGAACGCGCTGCCGGCGCAGATGACGATACGCGCTATCAAACCGTCTATGCCAAACATCAGGGCGCGGTCGCGGCGCCGACGGCAGGTTTGCATTTTACAGACGAGCTTTTAGGTCGTCTGAAAGCCAAAGGCGTGGAAACGGCGGAAGTCACCCTGCACGTCGGCGCGGGAACGTTCCAACCCGTGCGCGTGGACAAAATCGAAGAACACAAAATGCACAGCGAATGGTTTGACGTACCGCCCGAAACCGTCGCCGCCATCGAAGCCGCCCATGCGCGCGGAAACAAAGTTTGGGCAGTCGGCACCACTTCCATGCGTGCCCTCGAATCCGCCGCGCGCGAGACAGGTCGTCTGAAAGCGGGACAGGGCGACACCGATATCTTCATCACGCCGGGCTACCGCTTCCGCGTCATCGACCGCCTGATTACCAATTTCCACCTGCCCAAATCCACGCTCCTGATGCTCGTCAGCGCGTTTTCAGGCATGGAACACATCCGTTCGGTATACCGCCATGCGGTCGAACATGAATACCGGTTTTTCAGCTACGGGGACGCGATGGTTTTGGGGCGGAGAGAAACGGACATCGAGGATTAAAAGATACTGCTCCTCCTGCCGCCCTTCCCGCCCTGGAAATTTGCTTTTGAATCCGGCAACGGTTTTTAAACGCTTATTTCGTAAAATTTCCTATGGATTCCCGCCCGCGCGGGAATGAAGGCAGGAATCTTATTATTTCGGTTAGCCATCAGTCTCCCGGTTCAATATGAAACCGGCTTTACAGTGGATTAACTTTAAACCAGGACAGCGCTGCCTCGCCTTAGCTCAAAGAGAACGATTCTCTAAGGTGCTGAAGCACCAAGTGAATCGGTTCCGTACTATCTGTACTGTCTGCGGCTTCGTCGCCTTGTCCTGATTTAAAGTTAATCCACTATAATTCATGAAGTCGAACTTCAATTATTTGCATCTTCCTTTTCTTGATTGGTTTTCCTGAAAATTCGTCTAACAAAAACATAGGGAAGAAATATTGAAAGAAAATTCAAAGTCCCCTGAATAAAATTCAAATTCCAACTGTATTTATTGATATAGCCGAGAAGGAACATATCAGATAAAAAATATAGAAATTGATAACAAGCTATGGCCAATATGACAAAAAATATAAACTGCTTCCAGTTGTTCATATAATCCCTCACACCATTTCCAAAAGTTCCGACGCTGCCAACGATACATCCATACCCTTGCTTCTTCATGTTTTTCCTGATTGAAGCCCGCCGGTAGGTTTTTCAATAACAAATATTCATTCTTGCCGATGTGTTCTAAAGCTTTTTCAGACTCATCCGTACTTATTCCCCATCCAACAACCCCTTACATTCAGCCGCAGCTTGATGTCGTCTGAAAACGGGGTACGTTGGGGTTGATGATGGAAGGTCGTCTGAAAACTTTTCAGACGACCTTTTCCACATCCGCATCTCAAACGTGATGGATAACCAGCTTCTTGCCCTGATAGTCCAATACGTCGACATCCATATCAAACAAATCTTTAATATTTTCAGCGGTAAAGATGTCGTTCGGCGCGCCAGTCATGGCGACTTGTCCGTTTTTCATGGCGACGACGTGGTCGGCGTAGGCGGCGGCTTGGTTGATGTCGTGCAGGACGACGACGGTGGTGCGCTTGTGTTCGCGGGTCAGTCGTTGGAGCAGCTGCATGAGGGCGCGGGCGTGGTACATATCGAGGTTGTTGAGCGGTTCGTCCAAGAGGACGTAATCGGTGCTTTGGCAGAAGACCATGGCAATCATGGCGCGTTGGCGTTGTCCGCCGGAGAGTTCGGTCAGGTAGCGGTTGGCGAAGCTGTCCAGTTTGAACTCGGAAAGTGCGTTTTCGACGATGGCGAGGTCTTCGGGGGTCGGCCTGCCTTGGTGGTAGGGATAACGCCCGAATATGAGCAGGTCGCGCACGGTGATGCGGCTCATGACGCTGTTTTCTTGGGTCAGGATGGAGAGCGTTTTTGCCAGCTCGGCGGTGGGCGTGGTCGAAACATCTTTGCCGGCGTAGTTGATGATGCCCTGTTCCAGCGGGCGGAGGCGTGCCATGAAGGAGAGGAGCGTGGATTTGCCGGCGCCGTTGGGACCGATGAGCGCGGTGATGCCGCCTTCGGGGATGTCTAGGCTGACGTTGTTGAGGATGGGGTTGCCGCCGATGTGGAAGCTGACGTTGCGGATGGTAATCATGATGGGTGTGATGTGTGGATTTGTTTTCAGACGACCTCCGAACATGAGAGGTCGTCTGAAAAGGATGGGCTTCAGATTTCGTGAACGATGACGAATTGGGGATTGTCTGCCAAATCAATCAAGAAGGCTTTGACACGCGCCTGCCAGAGTTCGCCGAAGCGTTTGAGTTCTTCTGCGGTGGCGGTGCCGCTGACGGCTTTGGGCATGATGTCGCGCATTTCGGGGGCGAAGGGCTGCATGGCGGCGTTGAGGCTGACGGCGACGGTTTTGCCGTTGTCTTTGCGGCGCAGGGTCAGCGTGCCTTCGATGTCGGCATCGAAACTCAACAGGTTGCGGCGGGCGAAGCGTCCTTGCGGACCGATACCGCCGAAGCCGGTTTCGGGAGCGGCGCCGGTTAAGAGTTGGACGACGGATGCGGTAACGCCGACCGTGCCTTCGTCGCGCGCGCCCTGCATGGCGGCTTCGATTCCGCCGCGCTGCGGCAGGTCGCTGCCGTAAAGTGCTTTCAAGCCTTTAAGCGTCATGAGATACGCGCCTGCGACGGTGGGACAGGAGTGTCCGCACAGGCGGACGGCATCGGCGTAGCGATACTGCATGATGCCCTCCTCTGCCGCGCCGAGAAATTCGGCGAGCGCGTCTTGGACGGTCAGCGTCGGGGCTTGCTCGAAAAATTCGGGGAAATGTTCTTGAGTCATACGGTATCCTTTTACTTTAAAGAGGTCGTCTGAATCTGTTTTCAGACGACCTTTGTGCTTATTTCAACAGGGTGCGTTTATCGTTGATAAACATTTCGGCAATTTTACTTGAACCGAACGGGTTGAGGTGGTTGGTATCGAAGTACACCGGCAGCCCGTCTATGAGTTTGTCCGCGGGGATGTACTGCATAAAGTCCACCCACTGCACGCCGTGGTGCTGCTTCACGATTTTTTCGACTTCGTCTTCCGACTTGGCGGAATCGCGGACCTCTTCTTTTTTATCCTCTGAAACATAATGGATGTCGATGCCGAGATTTTGTCTCAGGTAATAACGCCGCAACGGCAGCTGTCCGTCCATAGGCGTATCCGCCAAAACGTACACTTGCTTGCCCGCCTTCACCAAATCCTCCAACATGTTGTTGAACCGTTCCAAAAATTCCGGTTTGGCAGTATGGAGGAACCAGCGTTGCGAAATGATGATGACAGGATAGTCTTTGGTTTTTTGTTCGATAAACCTGTTATACGGATTGCAGCGGTCGGCTCGACGGTCGCTATCGGGCAGGGTAAATCCGAACGCGGTGGCGCAGCTGTTGGACGTAATGACGTCCGCCGACCAGCCTTCTTTTTTGCCGACAATGTCGAGAAACGGGCTTAAATGGGCGGCATGTGAGTCGCCGATGACCAAAACTTCAGGCTTTTTATTTGCCATACCGACGGCGCAGTCGGTTTTGGTCAGCGTATCTGCGCAAATTTTGCTTTCATCAGCCTTGTACAGAGTGGTTTCAAACGCGGCGGGTTTGGCGGTCATCAGGTAGGCAGCCGCAGGAATCAGCAGCGCAAAATAAGCCGCCATGCTCCATTTGAATTTCGCCGTCGTAAAATTCTTTACCTTCCGCGCCGGTGTTTCCACAAAATAATAAGACAACACCGACAACAGCAGCATGATGATGACAGCCAGCGCCGATGCGGCGAGCGGAAGCTGCGCGTCCATATAAATGTAACGCATCATCGCCAACACCACCCAGTGCCACAAATACAGCGAATACGAAATCAACCCGATAAACACCACCGGCTTGAGGCTCAACAATTTGGACGTATTGAAACCTTCCTGCATCTGCAATGATTTGCCCGAGTAAATCAAACCGCCAACCGCCGTACAGCAAAGCAGCCGTTCGATGTTTCCCGCACCGGGCAGGACGCCGTAAGGCAGCACCAGCGTGGCGGCGATGACCGCCATCATCAGCCATCCGAACAGCGGCGTACTGGCTTTGTCGTTTTGTTCGGCGGGCGGAATAAAGGCAAACAGCGAACCGACCAACAGCTCATAAGCACGTACGTGCGGCAGGAAATACGCTTCCATGCCCAAGGTCGGCAACAGCGCGGAAAACAGGCTGATGGCAATCAACAAAAGGATAAACGTCCGCACATTGCGCCGTTTGCTGATACGGAAAAACAGAATCAGCAACGCGGGGAAAATAAAGTAAAACTGCTCCTCCAACGACAGCGACCAAATGTGCTGCAACGGCTTTTCTGTCGCATCTGCATCAAAATAGCCGCCTCGGCGGGCAAAGAACAGGTTGGCGGCAAACAGCAAGGCATAGACGGCAGATTTGACGTATTGGCGCAAATCGAAAGACAAAAAGAAAATGGCGGCAACGACCGTCGTACAAAGCAATACACAGGCAAAGACAGGCAAGATACGTTTGGCGCGGCGTTTGTAAAACTCGAGAAACGAAAAGCTGCCGTCGCGAATCTCGCGGCTGATAATGGTCGTAATCAAATAGCCCGACAACACGAAAAACATATCCACGCCCAAAAAACCACCCGGCAGCCATTGGGGATCGATATGAAATACGATGACGGATAAAACGGCCAATGCCCGTATCCCGTCCAAATCAGGACGGTATTTCAACACTTTACTCATAACTCATACCTGATAGTAATCAAAGTGATGTTTACTATGAGTATAAACTCGATATTTAGTTTCACACCCCCTATTAAATTTAAAGGGTATACAAAATCAAAATACAGTCTAGAAATGATGAATTAAATGATGACTTACCGCCTGAATTCAGGCTCAAAAAATTTTCAGACGACCTATCGCTTGCGCTTCAACACCAAATATAAAAACACCAGCCCACCGGCAAATTCAACCACTACGCTCAACACCGCCTTCATGCCGAGTAGGTGTTCGAACACGGTTTGCCCACCAACCAGCAGGATGCCGCCGACGCACACCGTCATCGGCAGCCGCACGCTATGGCGCACGCTCGGGGCAAAATGGTTGGCAAGCGCGGCAGCCAGAAGACCGAAGAAGCTGACCGGCCCGACCACCGCCGTCGCCGTCGCCACGAGCGCGGCAATCCAAAGCAACAGCCACAAAGTATTGCGCGTGTAGTTTATGCCCAAATTAATCGTTTGGTCGCGTCCCAAAAGGTGGACGTCCAGACGGTGCCGCTCGCGCCAAACCACCACCGCGCTCGCCAGCAGAATCAGTGCGCCCACGCCCAAAAGCTCGCTGTGGACCGTATTGAAGTTCGCAAACATATTCGCCTGCGCCGCCGTAAATTCCTCCGGATCAATCATGCGCGTCAGCAGCGAAGAGAGGCTGCGGAACAAAATCCCGAAAATCACGCCGATCAAAATCATGCGCGACAAATCGCGTCCGCCCTGCCGGATGAGCGTGTAAAACAAAAGCAGCGAGCCGCCCATCATCATCACCAGCTCAAAGCCGAACTTGCCCGTCAGCGGCAGCGACGTATAGCCCACCCCGCCCAAGGCAAACAGCAAAAGCGTTTGCAAAAACACATACAGCGAGTCGAAGCCCAAAATCGAAGGTGTAAGGATCGGGTTGTTCGTCAACGTTTGGAAAAGCTGGGTCGAAACCCCGACCGCATACGCCACCAGCAGCAAAGCCGCCAGCTTGGTCAGCCGCAGCTGCAACACAAAATCCCAATCGCCTTGGATGTTCAAAGTCAGGAACAAGGTGCAACAAGCGAGCAGCAAGACAAACGCCGCCCACAGCGGACGGGAAGAACCCTGCATAAACGCAACCTTGTTCGAGCGAAGCGCGCTACGCTTGTTTTCAGACGACATGGGCAGGCTTCCTCAACAAAATCCACAAGAACAACACCGTACCCAACACACCGAACACGGTTGAGACCGGAATCTCAAACGGGAACACAATCACGCGTCCCAAAATATCGCACAAAAGCACCAACGACGCGCCGAGCAAAGCCACCGCAGGCAGGCTTTGGCGCAGCTTGTCGCCCATCAGGCGGCTGATGATGTTCGGCACGACCAGCCCGATAAACGGAATATTGCCGACCGTGACCAACACCAGCGACGTAATCAGCGCGACAATCACCAAGCCGACCCACAACACCGCCGTCCGGTTCAGACCCAGATTCACGCTCACCGTCTCGCCCAAGCCCAAAATCGTCAGCTGGTCGGCAATCAAATACGCCGTCAACGCCAAGCCGCCCGTCAGCCACAACAATTCGTAACGCCCCAACAGCACGCCCGAAAAATCGCCCTGCTGCCACACGCTCAACATCTGCATCATCTCAAACTCATACGCGATAAACGTCGCCACCGCCTCGATAACGCCGCCGAAAATAATCCCCACCAGCGGCACCATCAACTGCGCCGTCGGCGGCAAACGGCGTATCAGCATCATAAACACCAGCATCCCCGCCAACGCCGCCGCAGCCGCCACCGACATTTTCGCCGTCAGCCCGGCAGCCGGAAACATCAGCGTCATCACCAACACACCCAACGCCGCGCTCTGACTTGCGCCCACCATAGACGGCTCGACAAAACGGTTGCGCATCAAAATCTGCATAATCATCCCCGCCACCGCCATCGATGCCCCCGTCAGCACAATCGCAAACGTGCGCGGCAGGCGGCTGACCAGCATCAATTCCGTGCTGTCAGACAAAGTCCAGCGAAACACATCCGCCCAGCGGAAATCGCCGACGCCCACCGACAGGCTGACGAGAAACAGCACCGCCAGCACAAAGCAGTTGATTAAATTTAAAGATAAAGGTTTGACGGACATAAGGAAAAAATGTGAAATATTTAAAACACGGCAACAGCCATGTTCGGCAATGTAATGCATCTTCGCCCTCTTACAGCATGAGAGGACACTTTGAATTTCGGCGTCTTTTAAAACAATCTCATCCTAAATACCTCATCGCTTCAGGATATGGCAAAGGACAAAATTGCTGTTATGGCAATCAAGGTCGTCTGAAAATAAATCAGGCAACACCTTAATAAAATTCTGATACAAACCAAAAATCGTGCTAACGATAACATTTACTACAAAAAGAGACAATATTTATTCGAATAATAACCATTCTTGATGAAAACAAAGTTTGCCGGCATAGAATCCCATTAATAGGAATCTCCGTTTCCGCACAAATCTACTGTATCTTTCCAAATCCCATTTGCTATAAAATTCCCCGATACAACCCCTTTCAGACGACCTCATCATGAACGACCACCAACTGCTCCGTTACAGCCGCCACATCCTTCTCGACGAAATCGGTATCGAAGGACAGGAAAAAATCCTTGCCGCCCGCGTCCTCGTCGTCGGCTGCGGCGGGCTGGGCGCGGCAGCACTGCCGTACCTTGCCGCATCAGGCGTTGGCAAACTCATCATCGCCGACCACGACGCCATAGACGATACCAACCTCCAACGCCAAACCACCTTCACCGAAGCCGACATCGGACAAGCCAAAGCGCAAGTAATGGCAGGTCGTCTGAAAGCCGTCAACAGCGCGTGCGACATTACCGCCCTGACCGAAAAGCTGGACGAAACACGCCTGACCGAACTCATGCGCGCCGCCGACATTGTCCTCGACTGCACCGACAACTATTCCACCCGCCAAGCCATCAACCGCGCCGCCGTCGCCACCCGTACCCCGCTGGTTTCCGGTGCTGCCGTGCGTTTTGAAGGACAAATCGCCGTGTACCGCCCCGATTTGCCTGACAGCCCTTGCTACGCCTGCCTGTTTGACGGAGATACCGCCGACGACGGCGCCTGCGCCCTGTTCGGCGTATTTTCCCCTCTGGTCGGCATCATCGGTGCGACCCAAACCGCAGAAGCCCTTAAAATCCTCACCGGCGCAGGAGAACCGGCACACGGCAAACTGAAAACTTACAACGCACTGAGCGGCAAATGGCAAGAATTCCTCTTCACTCAAAATCCCGACTGCAATGTGTGCGCCAAAGCCAAATCAGACGAACCGTACAGATGATTGCTTGAATACTTAACTTAGGTATTCCGGTCAGTTTAAACAAACATTAAAAACATGATCAGCCACCATTTCCTGCCTACTCATCATCACTGCCACACTGTAAAGGTCGAAAGGTCGTCTGAAATTATCCTAAATGTTCGAAGTCCAAACTATTAATTCTTTAATCATAAAAAAAGGCAAACCCGATTGAGTTTGCCTTTTTTTATTACCAGCCTTAATGCACGTCTTTCCAATATTCTTTTTTCAGGAAGTATGCCAGAGGCAGCATTACTGCAAGCAAGAACATCAATACGATATAGCCTGTACGTTTGCGCTGGAGCTGCGCCGGCTCGCCCATGTAAACCAAATAGTTCACCAAATCGCGTACATAAGCATCGTACTCTGTTTGGACGACTTTGCCGTTTGGCAAACGACGGCTGTGCGCGCCGGTAGATTCCCAATAGAGCTTGGGTTTCAATTCGCCATGTTCGTCTTTCACCATGACCGGCTGACCTTTGGCATCCAGCTCAACCGCTTGAACGCCTTGTTGCTCCCACAAGGGATGAGGCATGCCGACTTTGTCGAATACGACGTTGTTCCAGCCGCTTGGACGGGTCGGGTCTTTATAGAAGCCGCGCATATAGGCATACAGATAATCCGCGCCTTTAGAACGGGCAATCAGCGTCAGATCCGGAGGAGCCGCACCAAACCATTTGGCAGCATCTTTAGGATTCATCGCCGCCAACATGACATCACCGACGTTGTCTGTTGTAAACATCAGGTTTTTCTTGATTTCTTCATCAGTCAAACCGATGTCCTTCAAACGGTTGAAACGCATACCGCTTGCCGAGTGGCAGGATAAGCAGTAGTTGGTGAAAATTTGAGCACCGTGCTGCAAGCTGACTTGGTCTCGCAGGTCAATCTCGACTTTTTCGTAATGTCCGCCACCGCTGGCTACGGCGGCACTCATAGGCACTGCCAGTAACAAGGCAGCAAACCAGTTTTTCAGGGTATATTTCATTTTCGCTGCCCTCATCAGATATTGGTTGCAAACAGGTAAGCACCTATTGCGGTAATACCGACATAAACAAAGAACATGATTTTTTGTTTAGTGGTGCTCATGGTTACGCGTTCCGGAACTGGTTTGTCTGTATCCAGTTTGGTATAGAACGGCATACCCAGGAAGAATGCAAAATAGACGAAGGACAGGATGCGCGCAACCAAAGTACGGGTATCGGTTGCCACCATTGCACCCAAAATCCCCAAACCGATAAAGGCAATGATGAACAGAACCAACGCCGTTTTGAAAATCGGACCGCGATAGCGGACGGATTTCACTTCACCCTTATCCAACCAAGGCAACAGGGCAATCAGGACAACTGCCGCGCCCATACCGATTACACCCCAAACCTGAGTACCGAGGAATGAAGGAATCGCACGCAAAATGGCGTAGAACGGGGTAAAGTACCATACCGGTGCAATGTGCGGCGGTGTTTTCAGCGCGTTTGCCGCGTCAAAGTTCGGGGCTTCAAGGAAGTAGCCGCCTCCTTCGGGGGCGAAGAACAATACGGAGCAGAAAACAATCAGGAATACGACAACGCCCAAGATGTCTTTGACGGTGTAGTACGGATGGAAAGGAATGCCGTCGAGCGGAACGCCGTTTTCATCTTTGAGTTTTTTGATTTCCACGCCGTCAGGGTTGTTCGAACCCACTTCGTGCAAGGCGATGATGTGTGCCACGACCAAACCGAGCAACACCAGTGGTACGGCAATAACGTGCAGTGCGAAGAAGCGGTTCAGGGTAACGTCGGAAACGTTGAAGTCGCCGCGAATCCAAGTGGATAAATCAGGACCGATAACAGGGATGGCGGAGAACAGGTTAATAATCACCTGCGCGCCCCAGAAGGACATTTGACCCCAAGGCAACAGGTAGCCCATAAAGGCTTCGGCCATCAATGCCAAGAAAATCAGGGAACCGAAAATCCACACCAATTCGCGCGGTTTTTTGTACGAGCCGTAAATCAGGCCGCGGAACATGTGCAGGTATACGACAATGAAGAAGAAAGATGCGCCTGTGGAGTGCATATAGCGGATAATCCAGCCGCCGGACACGTCGCGCATGATGTACTCTACTGCGGTAAAGGCAGCAGGCAGGTGATAGGCGTTCAGGTTGCCGTCCGGTTTATAGTTCATGGTCAGGAAGATACCGCTGACGATTTGAATCACGAGGACGAGCAGAGCCAAAGAGCCGAAGTAGTACCAGAAGTTGAAGTTCTTCGGCGCGTAGTATTGAGCCAAATGCTCATTCCACATTTTAGACAGGGGGAAACGAGCGTCCGTCCAGTCTAACAATGCTTTTGCTTTGCTATTGGTTTGGTTTGCCATAATTATCGTTCCTTATTTTTAGTCTTCGCCTACCAAGACTGTCGTATCGCTCAGATATTTGTAGGGCGGAACAACCAGGTTGGTCGGTGCAGGAACACCTTTATATACGCGGCCTGCCATGTCGAATTTCGAACCGTGGCAAGGGCAGAAGAAACCGCCTTTCCAGTCCGCCCCCAAATCCGCAGGGGCAACGTCTGGACGGTAGGTCGGCGAACAGCCCAAGTGGGTACAGATACCGATGGCTACAAGGATGTTCGGCTTAATCGAACGGGTCTCGTTTTTACAGTTTTCGGGCTGATGATCCACATCAGAATTAGGGTCGACAACCGCACCGTTCAAACTTTTCAGGTCTTTGAGCTGCTGATCGGTACGGTTAACCACCCAAATCGGTTTACCTTGCCATTCGGCAGTCAACATTTGTCCGGATTCGATTTTGCTGACATCGATTTCGACGGGAGCACCTGCGGCCTTGGCTTTTTCCGACGGGAAAAAGCTTGCCACGAAAGGCGTAGCTACGCCCAAAGCCGCCACACCGCCCGCGCCGCACGTAGCCAGCGTCAGAAAGCGGCGGCGACCGCTATTGATTTCTTGATTATCCATTATTCAGTCGTCCTAAAATTTTGGGAATACCGAGCCATTAAACGATGTAATTCTACCTAGTTTACCGTGATACTCAAAGCATTATTTAAATTAAGGTAAATTTTCATGACGATTATCAAGGCTTAAGCGGGATTATCTTCGTCGAAATGACAGACTTCCAACTCAAAATGCTGTGCCACGGCTTCGCCCAGGGCGCGGATGCCGTAACGCTCCGTCGCATGGTGTCCCGCGCTGACAAACGCAACGCCTGTTTCATTGGCAAGGTGAAACTGCGCCTCCGAGATTTCTCCGGTCAGATAGGCATCGACGCCTTCGTCTATGGTCGTCTGAAAAAATCCCTGCGCACCGCCGGTACACCATGCGATGCGTTTGATTTCGCGAGACATATCGCCGACGGCTACGGGCTGCCGCCCCAACGCTGCAGCAATGTGTTGCAACCATTCAGCCAAAGTCTGCGGCGTTTTCAGACGACCTATATTCAACAGATTCTGTTCGCCGAACCGCCTTTCGACTTCCCAACCCAACTTATCGGCAAGCTGCGCGTTGTTGCCCAACACAGGGTGTGCATCCAGCGGCAGGTGGTAGCCTGCCATATTGATTTGGTGTTGCAATAATGTTTCGATGCGCACTTTTTTCCAGCCCGTAATCGTTACCGGTTCGCTTTTCCAAAACATCCCGTGGTGCACCAAAAGCATATCCGCGCCCTGCTCCGCAGCGAAATCAACCGCCGCTTTGCTTGCCGTTACCGATGTCGCTATTTTGCCGACTTCCGCCCTGCCCTCGACCTGCAAACCGTTGGGCGCATAGTCTTTGAACATGCCGACCTGCAACACCTCGTCGCACCACGCCAAAATATCATTGCGTTTCGCCATATCATTCCTTTCAACACATAGCGGATTGAATTTCACAGGACAAGACGAAACAACGCCATCTCCGTTTCAAGTCAATTCACTATATTCATACAAAATCGGATCCACATTCTAACCGCAAACCCTGACGCATCCCAATCCCCGCGCCGTTCAACACGCGCCCGCATTTACACCCCAGCATGAAATATTTTAATATTGCCCGTTTCAAGAGGTCGTCTGAAAGCGTGAAAACCAATGGATTCCATCATCGAACTTCGCCATCTTAAAACCCTGCTGGCACTCGAAGAAACCGGCAGCGTATCCCTTGCCGCCAAGCGTGTCTTCCTGACCCAATCCGCCCTTTCGCACCAAATCCGCGCGCTTGAAAACTATTACGACACGCCCCTGTTCGAGCGCAAATCCACGCCCTTGCGCTTCACGCCCGCCGGCGAACGCCTGTTGCGGCTCGCACGCGAACTCCTCCCGCAAGTTTCCGCCGCCGAGCGCGACCTCGCCCGCATCATCGAAGGCGAAGCAGGCGAATTGCGGCTGGCAGTCGAATGCCACACCTGTTTCGACTGGCTCATGCCCGCAATGGGCGAATTTCGCCCCATGTGGCCGCAAGTCGAATTGGACATCGTTTCCGGCTTTCAGGCAGACCCCGTCGGACTCCTGCTGCAACACCGCGCCGATCTCGCCATCGTATCCGAAGCCGAAAAACAAAACGGCATCAGCTTCCGCCCCCTGTTTGCCTACGAAATGGTCGGCATCTGCGCCCAAGACCACCCGCTTGCCGCCAAAACCGTTTGGGAGGCAGAAGACTTCATCGGCGAAACCCTCATCACCTATCCCGTTCCCGATGAAATGCTCGACCTGCCCAAAAAAATATTGTTACCCAAAGGCATCAACCCACCGCGCCGCCGCAGCGAACTGACCATCGCCATCATCCAACTCGTCGCCAGCAAACGGGGCATCGCCGCCCTGCCCTACTGGACCGTCATGCCCTATCTCGAAAAAGGCTACGTCGTCCACCGCCAAATCACCGCCAACGGTCTGCAAAGCGAACTCTACGCCGCCACGCGCACCGAAGACGCAGACAAAAGCTATCTCGACAACTTCTGCCAAATTGTCCGCGAACGCAGCTTCGCCGACCTCCCCGGCTTAAGCGAACTGACAATGCCCGGACAGGATTGATGTTTTCTTGAAACAGGGTGTCGCGACATTCACGCACTTCGATTTCAATATCAAAAGGTCGTCTGAAAACCCAAATCTCAGGTTTTCAGACGACCCTTGCCCGACAGACACATATTATAAAGTTATAGTGGATTAAATTTAAACCAGTACG
>NZ_KV812085.1:25603-39435 GCF_001813335.1 Neisseria sp. HMSC055H02
CCTGATTTAAATTTAATCCACTATATAAAGCAGCCCCATGACCGTTAAACCGCATTAATCCCCACAAACACAGGCTAACCGTTTTCAGACGACCTTTATGTTAGAATAGGTCGTCTGAAACCTAGCAATCCGCAAGGAAACACTATGCAAACCTTAGACCCCGAGCTGCAACAGCGCGCGGCGCATATCAAGCTGCTGATATTGGATGTGGACGGCGTTTTGACCGACGGCCGCATCTTTATCCGCGACGACGGCGAAGAAATCAAATCGTTCCACACTCTGGACGGACACGGTCTGAAAATGCTTCAGGCAAGCGGCGTGCAGACTGCGGTTATCACAGGTCGGGACGCGCCTTCCGTCGGTATCCGCGTCAAACAGTTGGGCATAAATTACTACTTCAAAGGCATTTCGGACAAACGCGCCGCCTATGAAGAATTGCGCGCGCAGGCGGGCGTAGAAGAAGCCGAGTGCGCCTTTGTCGGCGACGACGTGGTCGATTTGCCGGTGATGGTGCGCTGCGGATTGCCGGTTGCCGTCCCCGACGCGCATTGGTTTGCGCTGCAACACGCCGCCTATATTACGAAACACGCGGGCGGCGCGGGCGCGGTGCGCGAAGTGTGCGACTTGATTATGCGCGCGAAAGGTACGCTGGGCGCGGCTTTGAACGAGTACATCAAATGAAAGTAAGATGGCGGTACGGAATCGCATTCCCTTTGGTGCTGGCGGTCGCGCTCGGCGGATTGTCGGCATGGCTGGGGCGCATCAGCGAAATCGACATTGAAGAAGTCAAACTCAACCCCAACCAGCCGCAATACACGATGGACGGCATAGACGGGCGGCGGTTTGACGAACAAGGTCGTCTGAAAGAGCATCTGAGCGCAAGAGGGGCGAAACAATTTCCCGAAAGCAACGACGTCCATTTCGAGCTGCCGCACCTCGTCTTCTTCCAAGAAGGCAGCCGGCTTTACGACGTCGGCAGCGACGAAGCCGTATACAACACCCAAACCAAACAACTCCTGTTCAAACACAACGTCGTCCTGACCAAAGCCGCCGATGCCAAGCGGCAGGCAGGCGTCGTCAAAACCGATCTCCTGCACGTCGATACCGAATCGCAATACGCCCAAACCGACACGCCCGTTACCTTCCAATACGGCGAATCGAGCGGCAACGCCGAAGGTCTGACGTATGACCACAAAAAAGGTTTGTTGAACTTCCCATCCAGAGTGAAAGCCACGATTTATGATACAAAAAATATGTAAGGCATGTGTTTTAACCGCATTTTTCGCCACCGCCCCCGCCTACGCCCTGCAAAGCGACAGCAAGCAGCCGATACAGATTGAAGCCGACCAAGGCTCGCTCGACCAAAACAACCAAAGCACCACCTTTACCGGCAACGTCATCATCAAACAAGGCACGCTCAACATCCGCGCAGGCAGCGTCAACGTCTCCCGCAACGACAAAGGCGAACAGTTCATGAAAGCCAGCGGCTCGCCCGTCCGCTTCAGCCAGACGCTCGACGACAACAAAGGCACGGTTAACGGACAAGCCAACAACGTAACCTACTCCTCCGCCATCAACCTCGTTACCCTGACCGGCAACGCCAAAGTCCAACGCGGCGGCGACGTTGCCGAAGGCGCAGTCATCACCTACAACACCAAAACCGAAGTCTATACCATTAACGGCAGCTCCAAAACAGGTGCCAAATCCGCCGCCAAATCCGGCAGGGTCAGCGTCGTCATCCAGCCGTCCAGCACCCAAAAAACCAAATAACCAATATCTGACAACACAAAAGGTCGTCTGAAAACCAGCATAGCAAGTTCCCAAAACACCTTTTCAGACGACCTCCGAACCAAGAGTCATTTATGAGCGAAAACACCAGCCGCCTCGTCGTTCAAAACCTGCAAAAAAGTTTCAAAAAACGCCAAGTCGTCAAAAGCTTCTCCCTCGAAATCGAAAGCGGCGAAGTCATCGGCCTGCTCGGCCCCAACGGCGCAGGCAAAACCACCAGCTTCTACATGATCGTCGGACTCATCGCCGCCGACGCTGGCAGCGTTACCCTAGACGGACAAGAACTGCGCCACCTGCCCATACACGAACGCGCCCGCCTCGGCGTCGGCTATCTGCCCCAAGAAGCCTCGATTTTCCGCAAAATGACCGTCGAACAAAACATCCGCGCCATTTTAGAAATCAGCACCAAAGACAAAAGCCGCATCGACAGCGAAGTAGAAAAACTGCTCGCCGACCTCAACATCGGACACCTGCGCCACAACCCCGCCCCCTCCCTATCCGGCGGCGAACGCCGACGCGTCGAAATCGCCCGCGTACTCGCCATGAAGCCGCGCTTCATCCTCCTGGACGAACCCTTCGCCGGCGTTGACCCCATTGCCGTCATCGACATCCAAAAAATCATCGACTTCCTCAAATCGCGCGGCATCGGCGTACTCATTACCGACCACAACGTACGCGAAACCCTCAGCATCTGCGACAGAGCCTACATCATCAGCGACGGCACCGTCCTCGCCTCCGGCAAGCCGGACGACTTGGTCAACAACGAACAAGTCCGCTCCGTCTATCTCGGCGAAAACTTCAAATACTGATTCCAAATACCGACCATGACAAACCGCACACTAAATTGTGCGGTTTTTTTAAAATGAAGAAAGCACCCAAAGTGAGTTGACGCATTAAGTGTAAAGTGTTGAAATACACATTTAGTATAAAACCAACAAGCGTTCCCCAAAACGCCAAGCACGCCATAAAAACCTTTTCAGACGACCTCTTTGCCATCGAACCAAACTCGAGGACAAATGCCGTCCGAAATATAAAAAACAATCAACATACATTGCACCATGACCTTACTCGGCCTCAAACTCAGGCAGACCCAACAACTCAACCAACGTCTGCAACAATCCCTGCGCATCCTGCAAATGTCCGGCATCGAACTCGAACGCGAGGTCGAAGACTGGTTGCAGGACAATCCCCTGCTCGAACGACCCGAAACCGACGAATTTGCCGACGCAGAGTTCAATCACGGCACCACCATGCCGCACAGCAACCACCTCGGCGGCGACGATGCCGAAGACGCCTGGCTCAACATCGCCAAAGAAGAAGATTTCAACCAATACCTGCACGCCCAAGTGTGCGAACACCCCCTTTCCGACAAAGAAGCCGCCTACGTCCACATCCTTATCGACTTCCTTGACGACCAAGGCTATTTCACCGACAGCATCCAAGACCTTATCGACAACACGCCCTTGGAATGGATGCTGGACGAAGACGAGCTGCAAAACGCCCTCGACCTTTTGCAGACCTTCGACCCGCCCGGCGTTGCCGCCGCCGACCTGACCGAATCCCTGATGCTCCAACTCATGCGCCTGCCCGCCGGACCCGCGCGTCAGGCGGCCGCCCACCTCATCCAAAGTTCGCTGCACGATTTGGGCAAAAACCGCAAACAAAACATCATCCGCTTCCGCAAACTCTTTCCCGAAATCGACAGCGAAACCATAGAAGCCGCACTCGACATCATCGCCACGCTCAACCCCTACCCCGCCTACGGTTTCGCCTCCTCCGAACCGACCGCCTACATCCAGCCCGACGTTTGGGTCAAAGAAGGCAAAGACGGCTGGAAAGTCATCGGCAACGAAGCCGCCTGGCCCAAACTGCAACTCAACCGCGAATACTGCGAACTGATGAAATCCGCAGAAGACGGCGCACCCGAGTGGAAAGAAAAAATCACCGAAGCCAAGCAGCGCATCGACTCTCTCGAACTGCGCAAAAGCACCGTCATCCGCCTTGCCGAATACATCGTCAAAAATCAGGAAGACTTCTTCATCTTCGGCGAAATCGGACTCGCACCCATGCTTATGAAAGACGCAGCCGCCGAATTGGGGCTTGCCGAAAGCACCATTTCGCGCGCCGCCAACCAAAAATATTTGTCTTGCCCGCGCGGACTATTTGCGTTACGCTATTTCTTCACACAGGCAGTCAATTCCGAAGGCGACAAAGAAGGCCTGAGCCAAGGCGCGATTAAAGCCGTTTTGGGGCAGATTATCGAAAACGAAGACAGCAGCAAACCCCATTCCGACGAAACCCTTGTCCGCCTCCTCAAACAACAGGGCATAGACATCGCCCGCCGCACCGTCGCCAAATACAGGGAATCGCTCGACATCCCGCCGGCACACAAACGCAAACTTACCGAATGACAGTTTTAAACCGCAGTTTTCCCGTTCCGTTTCTGACGGACTGAACCCCACCGAAGGAGCTGTATTATGAATCTGAAAATCACCGGTCTGAATTTCGACGTTACCGAGGCCATCAAAAACTACGTTTCCGAAAAATTGGAACGCATCAACCGCCACGCAGCCAACGCCATTTCCGTTACCATCACCCTTTCCGTGGAAAAACTCAATCAACAGGCTGAAGCAGACATCCATCTGGCGGGCAAAGACCTCCACGTCGAGGCCGTTGAACAAGATATGTACGCCGCCATTGATGTTCTGATGGACAAGCTCGACCGTGCAGTGCTGAAACACAAAGAAAAAAGCGGCGATGTCCGCAACACGGTAAAACCTGCCGCAGAATAAGCCTTGATTCAATAATAAAAGCGTCGTCTGAAAATTTTCAGACGACGTTTTTTGTTTTGGCCAAGTTTGAGAGCCAGTAATCTAGGGGCTGAACATAATGATTTGAATCCCACATAGGCGTTTTTCTGCGGGTAAAGCCCACGCCATACCGGTCAACAAGTATTGCAGTATGTTAGCCCCATCAGACCAAAATTTTGAAAAACCATTGTATTTAAGAAAGAAATTGTTTTCTTGTTCTGAATTCATGTCGAATTAGAAAAATAGAAAATATCCACGCCCACCTCCTTTGTTCATGAAAGCAAACTACGTTTTCAGATGACCCTCCCTCTCTTCACAAGAGTAAATGACACCGCCCGACTTACTCTCATTATTCAAATCTATTCGAAAAAATAAATACTTAAACCCATCCGAAAACCCACAATACCGCCCCGTTTCAAATCGTGCTATGGTTGATTTAATACGTTTGAAAAACATTAACTACCTTGTATTCTGATTACAAAGAAAGGCTTCAAAATGGATGGTTGGACTCAGACCTTGAGCGCGGGCTGGCTGCTGGGTATTGCGGCGATGGCGATCGTGCTGATTTTGCTGTTGATTGTGAAACTGCGTGTCCATGCGCTGTTGACCTTGGTGTCGGTGAGCCTGCTGACGGCGGTGGCGACGGGGCTGCCGATGGATAAGATTGTGAACGACGTTCTGCTGAAAAACTTCGGCGGTACGCTCGGCAGCGTGGCTTTGCTGGTCGGTTTGGGCGCGATGCTCGGGCGGCTGGTGGAAACTTCGGGCGGGGCGCAGTCGCTGGCGGATGCGCTGATTCGGATGTTCGGTGAAAAACGCGCGCCGTTTGCTTTGGGCGTGGCATCGCTGATTTTCGGCTTCCCGATTTTCTTTGATGCGGGATTGGTGGTGATGCTGCCGATTGTCTTCGCGACGGCGCGGCGCATGAAGCAGGACGTATTGCCTTATGCTCTGGCGTCTATCGGCGCGTTTTCGGTGATGCACGTTTTCCTGCCGCCCCACCCCGGTCCGATTGCGGCTTCGGAATTTTATTCGGCGAACATTGGGCAGGTGCTGATTTTGGGATTGCCCGTCGCCATGTTCACTTGGTATGTCAGCGGTTATCTGCTTGGGAAGGTTTTAGGACGTACCATCCGCGTTCCCGTTCCCGATTTGCTCAGCGGCGGCGCGGTGGACAACGACCGGCCGCAAACGCCTGCCAAGGCTTCGACCGTGGTCGGCATTATGCTGATTCCTATGCTGTTGATTTTTATGAACACAGGGCTGTCCACCTTAATCAGTGAAAAAGTCGTCAGCGCGGACGAACATTGGGTACAGGTGGCGCGCATGATCGGTTCGACCCCTGTCGCGCTGCTGATTTCGGTTTTGGTGGCACTTTATGTTTTGGGCAGCAAACGCGGCGAAAAGGCAAGCGCGCTGGAGAAAACGGTGGACGGCGCACTCGCCCCCGTTTGTTCGGTCATCTTGATTACCGGCGCGGGCGGCATGTTCGGCGGCGTGTTGCGCGCGTCGGGCATCGGTCAGGCGTTGGCGGACAGCATGGCGGATTTGGGCATACCCGTATTGCTGGGCTGTTTCTTGGTGGCATTGGCGCTGCGTATCGCGCAAGGTTCGGCAACCGTCGCGCTGACCACCGCCGCCGCATTGATGGCACCCGCCGTTGCCGCCGCAGGCTTCAACGACTGGCAACTCGCCTGCGTGGTTTTGGCAACCGCGGCAGGCTCGGTCGGCTGCAGCCACTTCAACGACTCGGGCTTCTGGCTGGTCGGCCGCCTTTTGGATATGGACGTACCGACCACGCTCAAAACATGGACGGTCAACCAAACGCTGATTGCCGCCATCGGCTTTTCAGTGTCGGCGCTGCTGTTTGCCGTAGTTTGAGGTCGTCTGAAAACGTTTTTAAGACGCTCTAAACCGTCTGCCCGACCTTATATCTTTCAAATCCAACAAAGGAAGAGAACATGACGACGCATTTTGTGATGATGGGCGTTTGCGGCTGCGGCAAGACCACCGCCGCCCTGTCCCTGCAAAAACACCTCAACCAATGCCCCTACGCCGAAGGCGACGATTTCCACACCCAAGCCAACCGCGACAAAATGGGCGCGGGCATCCCGCTGACCGACGAAGACCGCTATCCGTGGCTCTGCAACCTGCGCGACTGGATGACGGAACAAGCGCAAAACGGCGCGGCGTACACCATCGTTACCTGCTCCGCCTTGAAACGCCAATACCGCGACATCCTGCGCGGCGCACAAGGCAAAACCGCCTTCATCCACCTGACACCGCCGCAAGCCATCAACCTCGAGCGCATGATGGCGCGCCAAGGGCATTATATGAAAGCGGGTATGCTGGATTCGCAACTGGAAATTCTGGAAGAACTCGGCGCAGACGAATACGGCGTCAAAATCGACAATCCCGGTTCGCCCGAAGCCGTAGAAGCCGATATTTTGGCTTGGGTTAAAGCGGAAGGTTTGTTGTGAAGAGAGTGTGTAAACAGGTATAAGGAAGGTCGTCTGAAAACAGATAGGTCACATTTCGACAAAACAAGTTTTCAGACGACCTTTCTCTTTGTCCGCCGCCATCCCGCATACCCAAACCCCTTATAAAAACAATACAATTCGGCTACAATAGCCCTTTGCATTTTTTCAGACGACCTTGCTTGCAAAACGTCGTCTGAAACCGAAATACCGAAACCATAGAGAATCACAACATGACCGATTACAGCAAAACCGTAAACCTGCTCGAAAGCCCGTTTCCGATGCGCGGCAACCTCGCTAAGCGCGAGCCTGCGTGGCTGAAAAGCTGGTACGAGCACAAACGCTATCAAAAACTGCGCGAAATCGCCAAAGGCCGTCCGAAATTCATCCTGCACGACGGTCCGCCGTATGCCAACGGCGACATCCACATCGGTCATGCCGTCAACAAAATCCTTAAAGACATCATTATCCGCAGCAAAACCCAAGCCGGCTTCGACGCTCCTTATGTGCCGGGCTGGGACTGCCACGGCCTGCCCATCGAAGTGATGGTGGAAAAGCTGCACGGCAAAGACATGCCCAAAGCGCGTTTCCGCGAATTGTGCCGCGAATACGCCGCCGAGCAGATTGCCCGTCAGAAAAAAGACTTCATCCGTCTGGGCGTGTTGGGCGACTGGGACAATCCTTACCTGACCATGGATTTCAAAACCGAAGCGGATACCGTGCGTATGCTCGGCGAAATCTACAAATCGGGCTATCTCTACCGCGGCGCGAAACCGGTTCAGTTCTGCTTGGACTGCGGTTCTTCGCTGGCGGAAGCGGAAGTGGAATACAAAGACAAAGTATCGCCTGCGATTGACGTTGGCTATCCGTTTAAAGACACCGCCGCGCTTGCCGCCGCATTCGGTTTGGCAGGCATCGAAGGCAAAGCGTTTGCCGTCATCTGGACGACCACGCCTTGGACGCTGCCTGCGAGCCAAGCCGTATCTGCGGGTGCGGACGTGGTTTACCAACTGATCGATACGCCCAAAGGCAAATTGGTATTGGCGAAAGATTTGGCGGAAGACACGCTCAAACGCTACGGCTTCGTTTCAGACGACCTCAGCGTCCTCGCGGAAACCACCGGCGACAAGCTGGAAAACCTGCACATGAACCATCCGTTCCTCGAACGCGATATTCCCATGCTCAACGGCGAACACGTTACCACCGACGCCGGTACGGGTTTGGTACATACCGCCCCCGCGCACGGTTTGGAAGACTACGCCGTCTGCAACAAATACGGCATCGAGCTTTACAACCCCGTCAACGCCGAAGGCAAATACATCAGCGAAACGCCGCGCGTGGCAGGCATGAGCGTTTGGGAAGCGAACCCCGTCATCCTGCAATGGCTGGAAGAAACCGGCAACCTCTTGGCAAGCAGCAAAATCGAACACAGCTACGCCCACTGCTGGCGCCACAAAACCCCGCTGATTTACCGCGCGACAGGTCAGTGGTTTGTCGGCATGGACAAAGCGGGGAGCGACGGCAAGACCCTGCGCGACAAAGCCATCAAAGCCGTGGACGACACCGAATTCTTCCCGTCTTGGGGTCGCGCGCGCCTCGAAGCCATGATCGAAGGCCGCCCCGACTGGGTCGTTTCGCGCCAACGCTACTGGGGCACGCCGATGACCTTCTTCGTCCACAAAGAAACCGGCGAGCTGCATCCTAATTCCGCCGAGCTTTTGGAAAAAGTCGCCCTGAAAATCGAAGAAAAAGGCATCGAAGCGTGGTTCTCACTCGATAAAAGCGAATTGTTGAGCGCGGAAGATTGTGAAAACTACGACAAACTTTCCGACACGATGGACGTATGGTTCGACTCCGGCTCGACCCATTATTCCGTCTTGAAACAGCGCGAAGAATTGGACTGGCCCGCCGACCTCTACCTCGAAGGCAGCGACCAACACCGCGGCTGGTTCCAATCCTCCATGCTGACCGGCTGCGCCTCATCCATGGAACGCGCCCCGTACAAACAGCTTCTGACCCACGGTTTCGTAGTTGACCAAAACGGCCGCAAAATGTCGAAATCCATCGGCAACGTCGTCGCGCCGCAAGAAGTCTATAACGAATTCGGCGCGGACATCCTGCGCCTGTGGGCGGCATCCACCGATTACAGCGGCGAATTGGCGATTTCCAAAGAAATCCTCAAACGCGTCACCGAAAGCTACCGCCGCATCCGCAACACCTTGAGCTTCCTGTTTGCCAACCTCAGTGATTTCGACCCGTTCGAACACACCGTACCGCAGGCAGACATGGTCGAAATCGACCGCTACGCCTTAGTGTTGGCGCGCCAGTTGCAAGAGCGTCTGGCGGGCGACTACTATCCACGCTATGCCTTCCACTTCGCCGTGAAAGACATCGTCGCCTTCTGCTCGGAAGACTTGGGCGCGTTCTACCTCGACATCCTGAAAGACCGCCTCTACACCACCAAAGCCGACAGCCACGCACGCCGCAGCGCGCAAACCGCCCTGTATCACATCACGCGCAGCCTGGTTCTCTTGATTGCACCGATTTTGTGCTTCACCGGCGAAGAAGCGTGGGACATCATCGGCGGCGGCGAAGAAGACAGCGTCCTCTTCCACACCTGGCACGAGTTCCCGCCCATCAACGAAAAAGCCGAAGCCGAACTGGTGAAAAAATGGACGGCAGTCCGCGAAGCCCGCGAAGCCGTAACCGCCGCCATCGAGCCTTTGCGCACCGACAAAACCGTCGGTTCGTCATTGCAGGCAGAAGCCGAAATCACCGCACCGGAAGCCACCGCCGACTACCTGAACGCCTTGGGCGAAGAATTGCGCTTTGCCCTCTTGGTGTCCAAAGTCGACGTCAAAACCGGCAGCGAACTCGCCGTAACCGCCAAAGCCAGCGACGGCGAAAAATGCGAACGCTGCTGGCACTACACCCACGACATCGGCTCCGTCGCAGGTCATGAAACCATCTGCAAACGCTGCGCCGCGAATGTCGACGGCAAAGGCGAAGAGCGGCATTACGCTTAAGTGCTGCCGACATTTGATTTTCGAAGTGGATTTTTGTTTGAAAAGCGGCAAAATCAAGCTGGAAACCGCAGCAAGATTGGATACCTTGCGAGAATTTCCAACGCGGAAGATGCCGCTTTAAGAACAAAAAGATACAGATATTATTGAATATCGACAGACTCTCAGGTCGTCTGAAAAAAGGTCGTCTGAAAACCAAGATACAGGTTTTCAGACGACCTTTGCTATGGCTGAACGGCTTTACGCTTCGACCGGTTTGCCGCGCAGGGAGAAGGTGTAGGCTTCGGTGATTTCCAAATCGATCATTTGGTTGATCATATCGGGTGTGCCGGTGAAGTTGACCACTCGGTTGTTGGCGGTACGGGCTTGGAGCTGGTCGGGGTCTTTTTTGGAGATGCCTTCGACCAGACAGCGTTGTACGGTGCCGATCATGGTTTGGTTGATGCGGGCGGTTTCGGCTTCGATGACTTCGTTCAGGGCTTCGAGGCGGCGCACTTTTTCGGCGTGCGGGGTGTCGTCCGGCAGGTTGGCGGCGGGTGTGCCGGGGCGCGGGCTGTAAATGAAGACGAAGCTCAAATCGAAGGCGATGTCTTTCACCAGCTTCAGGGTTTGCTCGAACTCGCGCTCGGTTTCGCCGGGGAAGCCGACGATGAAGTCGCTGCTCAGGCACAAGTCGGGGCGGATGGCGCGCAGTTTGCGGATGATGGATTTGTATTCCAAGGCGGTGTAGCCGCGTTTCATCGCGCTCAATACGCGGTCGGAACCGCTTTGAATCGGCAGGTGCAGATGCGACACCAGCTTGGGCAGGGCGCGGTAGCACTCGATAATCGAGTCGGTAAACTCACGCGGGTGGCTGGTGGTGAAGCGCATACGTTCGATGCCGGGGATTTCGTGGACGATGCGCAGCAGGGTGGCGAAGTCGCAGATTTCGCCGTCTTCCATTTCGCCGCGATAGGCGTTGACGTTTTGTCCTAAGAGGTTGATTTCTTTAACGCCTTGCTGGGCAAGGTTGGCGATTTCGGTCAAAACGTCGTTCAGCGGGCGGGAGAACTCTTCGCCGCGCGTGTAGGGGACGACGCAGAACGAGCAGTATTTGGAACAACCTTCCATGATGGACACGAATGCTGCGCCGCCTTCGACGCGGGCGGGCGGCAGGTGGTCGAATTTTTCGATTTCGGGGAAGGAAATATCGACTTGCGACAGGCCGCTGGTTTCTTTATCCACAATCATTTTGGGCAGGCGGTGCAGTGTTTGCGGGCCGAAGACGACGTCCACATAAGGCGCGCGTTTGATGATGTTTTCGCCTTCTTGGGAGGCGACGCAGCCGGCAACGCCGATGATGAGGTCGGGATTTTTTTCTTTGAGCGGGCGCACGCGGCCTAAGTCGGAGAACACTTTTTCCTGCGCTTTTTCACGCACGGAGCAGGTGTTGAAGAGGATGATGTCGGCTTCGTCAGCTTCGGTTACTTGTTCGATGCCGCCGTTTTCTTCGGCGAGTACGGCGAGCATTTTTTCGCTGTCGTATTCGTTCATTTGGCAGCCGAAGGTGCGGATAAATACTTTTTTCATGGTTTGTGTCTTTCTCAGGTAGCCCGTAATTGCGGGGCTGATTGTTATAAAAATCTTCATTTCAGACGACCTTTGGAACGTGGACAGGTCGTCTGAAACGCAGATTCGTCAGGGCGCAAAAATGCGCGGTTGCGCTGCTGCGGCTGCAACAGCCAACCACGCGGTGTGTGTGTTTGGGTCGTCTGAAACGGGCAAACGACGGCTTATTGCGCGTCTTTTTTAACCTCGTCGCGGACTTCTTTTTGCGCGGTAAAACGGGAGGCTTCGTCGTCGGTCAAAACCCACACTTCGCGCACGAGGGCGTTGGTGTCGTTGTGTTTGAACGCGATGGTTTTGCCGGTTTTGCCT
The DNA here is from genome assembly GCF_001813335.1 of Neisseria sp. HMSC055H02. Classification (NCBI taxonomy): domain Bacteria; kingdom Pseudomonadati; phylum Pseudomonadota; class Betaproteobacteria; order Neisseriales; family Neisseriaceae; genus Neisseria; species Neisseria sp. HMSC055H02. Next base: position 37,619 of record NZ_KV812085.1, read on the forward strand.
GCCAGCCGCCCCATCGGGATGAAGCGGTCGTTTTCGTCGTGGATTTTGGTGAAACGGGTGATTTGCAGCTTGGCGGAATTGCCGTCGGCAATGCCCAGCGTCAAGAGGCGCGTCCATGAGAAGCCGCCACGGCTCACTTTCAGATAAGGCAGTTCGACCTGTTTCAAAACCGCCGCGTCCATATCGTTCGGCAGCTTGCGCTGGGCGGCGTAGGAGACGGTGGAAACCAAAAGGGTAAGCATTAAAATGAATCCGCGTAACATGATGTTTTCTTTATGGTATAAATGGGTGCGGATTATAGCACAAACGCTTCAAATATGAACAGAGTGATTGTTTTTACAGAACAATTTTCATTTTCAGATACGGCGTTGCGCCGTGGCAGTTTGGGCTTTGGAGGTCGTCTGAAACGGCTGGTGCGGGCAATCTGATGATAAAATACCGCTTATTTTTCAGACGACCTCAGAAAGAATCCGCTATGAACCGTAACGAAATCCTGTTTGACCGCGCCAAAACCATCATCCCCGGCGGCGTGAATTCCCCCGTCCGCGCATTCGGCAGCGTCGGCGGCGTGCCGCGCTTCATCAAAAAAGCCGAAGGCGCGTATGTTTGGGACGAAAACGGCACGCGCTACACCGATTACGTCGGTTCGTGGGGGCCTGCGATTGTCGGACACGCGCACCCCGAAGTCATCGAAGCCGTGCGCGAAGCCGCCTTGGGCGGTCTGTCGTTCGGTGCGCCCACCGAAGGCGAAATCGTCATCGCCGAAGAAATCGCCAAAATCATGCCGTCGGTCGAACGGCTGCGCCTCGTCAGCTCCGGCACCGAAGCGACCATGACCGCCATCCGCCTCGCACGCGGCTTCACCGGACGCGACAAAATCATCAAATTTGAAGGCTGCTACCACGGCCATTCCGACAGCCTGCTCGTCAAAGCCGGCAGCGGCCTGCTCACTTTCGGCAACCCGTCCTCCGCAGGCGTTCCCGCCGACTTTACCAAACACACCTTAGTCCTCGAATACAACAACACCGCCCAGCTCGAAGAAGCGTTCGCCCGCAACGGCGACGAAATCGCCTGCGTCATCCTCGAACCCTTCGTCGGCAATATGAACCTTGTCCGCCCGACCGAAGCCTTCGTCAAAGCCCTGCGCGAATTGACCGAAAAACACGGCGCCGTGTTGATTTACGACGAAGTGATGACCGGCTTCCGCGTCGCGCTCGGCGGCGCGCAGTCGCTGCACGGCATCACGCCCGACCTGACCACGATGGGCAAAGTCATCGGCGGCGGTATGCCGCTTGCCGCGTTCGGCGGACGCAAAGACATCATGGAATGCATTTCCCCGCTGGGCGGCGTGTATCAGGCAGGCACATTATCAGGCAACCCGATTGCCGTCGCCGCCGGCTTGAAAACGCTTGAAATCATCCAGCGCGAAGGCTTTTACGAAAACCTGACCGCCTTGACCCGCCGCCTCGCCGACGGGCTTGCCGCCGCCGCCAAAGCGCACGGCATCGAGTTTACAGCCGACAGCGTGGGCGGTATGTTCGGCCTGTATTTCGCCGCACACACCCCGCAAAACTACGGCGACATGGCGCGTTCCAATATCGACGCCTTCAAACGTTTCTTCCACGGCATGCTCGACCGCAACACCGCCTTCGGCCCGTCCGCCTACGAAGCAGGCTTCGTCTCCGCCGCGCACACGCCCGAGCTGATTGACGAAACCATCGCCACCGCGCATCAAGTGTTTGCGGAAATGGCGAAATAAGGCGAAGCGCATCCGCAGAAGCAGGTGTGATTTATAGTGGATTAAATTTAAATCAGGA
>NZ_KV812085.1:39535-46118 GCF_001813335.1 Neisseria sp. HMSC055H02
GTACTGGTTTAAAGTTAATCCACTATACATAGCAAAGGTCGTCTGAAAACCTAGATTTAGGTTTTCAGACGACCTTTTAAATTTGAAGCGATACCCGAAAAATACCTTATCGCCCCCCCCCCGCAAGCCTGATGTCGGTATTCGACAACACTGTAATCAGTAAGCAGCCGCATCGAAGGTCAACATTCTGCAGCATATGGAAAACAAAATCATATCTGCTTTAAAGGCAAGGTCGTCTGAAAACCCTGTTCGGGGTGTTTCAGACGACCTTGCCTTACCCTCCCCTTTCAAACCATCGCTTGATACAACGCGATCATCAGCGGCATGGTGATGACGCACAGCAGCGTCGTGATGCCGTAAATCGCGCTGGCTTTACGGGCGTTCTGACCATAAACCATCGCCATTTGGGTAACGGTGGACGCGGCGGGGCTGACGGTGGCGAGGAAGCTGATAAGGACGACGGTATCGCTGTGTCCGCCCAAACGGGCTATGCCTGAAATTTTGACAAACACCAGCAGAATCAGAGGGATGAGTATCAGGCGCAGGAAGGCGACGAGGTAAATCCGTTTGGAGAGGACGATTTCTTTGAGCGGCAGCGAGGCAATCAGCATTCCGGCAACGAGCATGGCGACGGGGCCTATCATGCCGCCGACGGTGGCGAGCGTGTTGTCGATGATGTGCGGCAGTTTGATTTGGCAGGCAAACATGAACACGCCGATAAAAATGGATAGGATGTTGATGTTGGTGAGTACGGTTTTCCACGCAAGATTGCCGCGCCCGCAAAGCAGCAGGCGCAAGTGCGTCCAGAAAAGGAACATTTGGACGATGATGAAGCCGCTGGTGTAAATCACCCATTGCGGTCCGAAAATGGACATCACCAGCGGGATGATGAGATTGCCGGAATTGGTGTAAACCGTGGCGGCGTGTTCGAGCGTATCGAGCTTAAACAGGGTTTTGAAAAGCCTGCCCAGCGCGATCAGCAGGATGTGGAACACGACCGCCAAGGCGACCGAGAGTTTCAAACCGTCAATGATGTCGGGCGTGTTCTCGATTTGGAAGGCGTGAATCATCACCGACGGGCTGATGAGGTAGAGCGCGATGACGGAGAGCGTGCGGCTGTGTTCGGAATTCAGAAGCTTGGATTTCACCAACGCCATGCCCATCAGGACAATCAGGGTCAGCTCGGTGATTTTTCCGGCGAGGAGCAGGGCGGTTTCCATAGCTTATCCGTATCTGAATATAGAAAAGGAATTTTATAGCAAATCGCAGCTTTCGTTATCCATAAAGCCCCGGTTTTCCAAGCTATATCGCCATCTCTATGCAGACCCCTATAAATAAAAAGCAAAAGGGTCGTCTGAAACCTATTTAAGCCTTATGCCAGAATACCAGAGCCTTGCCGACAACAAGTACATCATCCTCATACGCAAGAGAAGTCTTTACAAAAATTAAAACATTTACTTGTAGTAGCAAAATGCCAAATGCATCCGAATAATCAAATTAAAATACCGTTCGTCGCTTTTTCCCCACAAATTGATAAAAATAGAAATTTAAAATATTTTCTACCAAACAAGGTAATACCCATCAAAAAAACCCAAAAATCAAATTAAAATATCATATATTTCATATGCTTATTATTCTATTGCCATTTATTGCATCAAAATGCATTTCAAAAAAATCGAAGAATACCGGCCTATGCGCCCCTGTTCTCACCATAAAAAATGACACAAGCCTTGATTTTTAATTTCGTACTTTTACAATATGCATTGAAACTTTTCTTGGCGATTATTAAGTTCCAGCCCGAAACGGCATAATCCTTTTACAGTTTACGGGGAGCCGCCGGAAAAGCATCAACGTCCTTACACCCACCATACAAAGGTAAAAAACATGAAAAAATTCAATGTAAAAGTATTGAGCATGGCTGTTACGGCAGCCGTAGCAAGCGGCGCAGCGGGAGCGGCTGAACAAAACTTTGCAGCAGCGGTTGGCGGCAAAGACGATCAAGGTCAAGCAGCGTTTTTTACTGTCTTCGGCGAAGGCACAACATATGATAAAGATACCGGCAAACTGACTTTCAAAAAAGATAGCGATGCCCTGCTTTTGAAGACTTTAGAGTTAGAACAAACCATTAATGGCTTTGCTTCCGGTTCGAATTTCATCACAACTGATGCTAATGGCAACAAAACCGTCCGCGAAGCCACTAATGAAGATATCGAAGCCGACAGCCTGAAAGGTGTAGGCTTGGCAGGCGGCCTTACCGCCGTCAATGCCCGCGTGGACAACTTGGCAGAAGAAACAGCGGCTGCTTTAGATGATCAAGACGAAACCATCGAGCAACTGAAAACTGCCATTACCACCAATGGTACCCGTATTGCCGAAGTTGCCACAGGTGTGAACGATCTGAATAAATCAGTCGCCGATATGGGCAAAGATATTTCCACCAAATTTGACGAAGTGGACAGTGAAATTTCCAAAGCTTCATCCGAGCTTTCCGAATCCATTGAAAAAGTAAGCGAAGACGTAACCGCAGTAAACACCCGTGTGGACAGCCTGGCACAAGACACAGCAGATTCCAAAGCCGCTGCCAAAGCCGCCGAAGACAAAGTAACCGAACTTTCTGCTAACGTTGACAGCAAAGTAAAAGAAGCCAAAGATGCCGCCGATAAAGCAGTGGATGCCGCTTCTAAAATTGATGCAGTTGCCGAAAAAGCTGACAAGGCAAGCAAAGGCGTAGAAGGTCTGACTGAAGCTTTAGAAAAAGTTGCAGAACAATCAGCTCTTGCAGCAGCTGAGAATGCTCAAGCCCTCAACGGCTTTGCAGAAGGCGATGAAATCGTCGTTACCGATAATAATGGTATCAAATCTGTCAAAACAGCTGCCAAAGAAGATGTTGAAGCCGACGAGTTCAAAGGGTTGGGCTTGAAAGAAGTTGTCGCAACGCACGATGAAGCTTTGGGTGACTTGACTGAAACCGTCAACGACAACAGCGAAGCATTGGTAAAAACTGCTGAAGTCGTTAATGCCATCAGCGCAGATGTGAATGCCAATAAAGCAGCATTGGAAGAGCAAAAAGAAGCTAACGAAGGCTTCAACACTGCTATTGCCAGCTTGGATAAAGACATCGGTGATCTTGCCTTGGCAGGCAAAGCAGCTATGGAAGCTTTAGAAGTCAACCGCAAAGATATTGACGCCAACAAAGCAGCAATCGAAACTAAAGCCGATAAAGCTGACTTCGAGGAATTGGCAAAATACACTGCCGATATGGGTAAAAAAGTTAACGACATCGGTGACGAAGTAACTGCCCTGAGCGATGCGACTAGCGCAGCTATCACTCGTCACGATAAAGACATCGTTGACTTGGCACAAGCAGGTCTGACAGCAACTGAGGCCTTGGAAGCGAACCGCAAGGATATCGATACCAATAAGGCGGCGATTGCTGAAAATACTGCCGCACTCGAAAAGCAAAAAGAAGCTAACGAAGGCTTTAACAATGCCATCACCAGCCTGGATAAAGACATTGGTGATCTCGCGTTGGCAGGCAAAGCAGCGATGGAAGCTTTAGAAGTTAACCGCCAAGATATTGACGCCAACAAAGCGGCAATCGAAACTAAAGCCGATAAGGATGCTGTGGAAACTGCTAAAAATGCAGCGGTTAAAGCTGAAAAATCAGTACAAGCAGTACAAGGTTCTGTTGAAATTGCCCAAAAATCTGCCCAAACAGCTGAAAGCCACGCCAAAGCAGCGCAAACATCTGCTGTTGCAGCCAATAATGTAGCGTCTACTGCGCAAAACGCTGCTGCCAAAGCTCAAGAAAGTGCCGATACCAATGCGGTACAAATTGCAGCCAATACTAAGCAAATCGATACCAACAAAACCGACATTGCTGCATTGCAAACTGCAAACGGCCAACACGCTGCAGGCATTGCTAAAAACTCAGCGCGTATCGACAGCTTGGACAAAAACGTAGCTAATCTGCGTAAAGAGACCCGTCAGGGCCTGGCAGCGCAGGCAGCCCTCAGCGGTCTGTTCCAACCTTACAGCGTCGGTAAATTCAACGTTACCGCTGCTTTAGGTGGTTTCAAATCTGATACCGCAGTTGCTGTGGGTGCAGGTTATCGCTTCAATGAAAACTTTGCAGCTAAAGCCGGTCTTGCAGTGGGTACCTCTTCAGGCGGCTCTGCATCTTACAACGTAGGTTTGAACTACGAATGGTAATATCTTCGTATCCCTGACCTAAATTGGCCCGCAGCTTCGGCTGCGGGTTTTTTATGCATTTAATCTTTGAAAGAAAAAATGCCCAAATATTCCCAAAGGTCGTCTGAAAACCCAACTCTGATTTTCAGACGACCTTTTCTCAAACCATTTCAACCGAAATGTTGACAATTTTTCACCCGATAACAAAGCGTTTTCAGTATAATACCGCCCGCAAATTTCCTTTTTTTTGAAAAGCATAAATCATGACTACTTCAAATCAAAATGTGCTGGAGCGTATATTCAATTTACGCGCAAACGGCACAAATGTGCGCACGGAGCTGATGGCAGGTCTGACCACCTTCCTCGCCATGTGTTACATCATCATCGTCAATCCGCTGATTCTCGGCGAAACAGGCATGGACATGGGCGCGGTATTCGTCGCCACCTGCATCGCTTCCGCCATCGGCTGCTTCGTGATGGGCTTCGTCGGCAACTATCCGATTGCGCTCGCGCCGGGCATGGGCTTGAACGCCTACTTTACTTTCGCCGTCGTCAAAGGCATGGGCGTGCCCTGGCAGGTGGCTTTGGGTGCGGTATTCGTTTCCGGCATCATTTTCATTTTATTCAGCTTTTTCAAAGTGCGTGAAATGCTGGTGAACGCGCTGCCTATGGGTTTGAAAATGTCGATTGCCGCCGGCATCGGGCTGTTTCTGTCGCTGATTGCGCTCAAAGGTTCCGGCATCATCGTCGCCAGCGAGGCGACTTTGGTGAAACTGGGCGACATCCACCAACCTGCTGCGCTTTTGGTGCTGGCAGGCTTCGCCATGGTGGTGGCTTTGGGACATTTCCGCGTCAAAGGTGCGATTATCCTGACCATTCTGACGATTACCGCCATTTCCACCCTGCTGGGCTTGAGCGAGTTTAAAGGCGTGGTTGGCGAAATTCCGAGCATCGCGCCGACTTTCATGCAGATGGATTTCAACGGCCTCTTTACCCTCAGCATGGTCAGCGTGATTTTCGTCTTCTTTTTGGTCGATTTATTTGACTCCACCGGCACGCTGGTCGGCGTTTCCCACCGTGCGGGCCTGCTGGAAGACGGCAAACTGCCCCGCCTGAAACGCGCCCTGTTCGCCGACTCGACCGCGATTGTCTCCGGTGCCGCACTGGGTACGTCTTCAACAACGCCGTATGTCGAAAGCGCGGCGGGCGTATCCGCAGGCGGCCGCACGGGGCTGACCGCCGTAACCGTCGGCATATTGATGCTGGCGTGTCTGATTTTCTCGCCGCTGGTACAGAGCATCCCCGGCTTCGCCACCGCGCCCGCGCTGCTCTACGTCGGTGCGCAAATGCTGCGCAGCGCGCGTGAAATCGACTGGGACGACATGACCGAAGCCGCTCCCGCTTTCCTGACCATCGTGTTCATGCCGTTCACCTATTCGATTGCCGACGGCATCGCTTTCGGCTTCATCAGCTATGCAGTGATCAAACTCTTGTGCAACCGCGTGAAAGACGTACCACCTATGGTGTGGATAGTTTCCGTATTGTGGGCATTGAAATTCTGGTATTTAGGAGGCTAATGGTCCATTTGCAGAAAGGGTCGTCTGAAAAAAGTTTTCAGACGACCTTTTATATATAACTAGTGGCTCATACTTTACTTAATTAATATCAGTTTAAATAGATATATAAACCATTCAGTAATAACTTCACAAACCCTCTTAAAGCCGATATACGGAACAGTTTTTATCTGCACCAGAAAAATAGTTTTTCGTAACATCATCACAAGAACTAGTAGTACTTTCACAAATAAAAGTCGTTAGAGATTCATTAATCTTTATTACCCTAGGTTCTTTATTCTTATCCAATGCAACTGCTTTTAAAGTAAATTTCCCATCTAACGCCCCTCTAGCAAGCCCATGAGGATAAATACAAAAATTTTCTAAACTCCGAGAGTTAGGCAAATCAGGCCACGCTGTAGAAGTTTTCTTGAAACTACCATTCTGCTGATAAAATCGTTCCATAAACTGAGCACTCTCAACAAGCGCTGCCAGAGCCTGACGTATTTCAGAGTCTCTAAGATATTTTTGATAACTTGGATAAGCTATTGAAGTTAAAATCCCAATTATTGCAATTACAAAGATTAATTGAATAAGAGAATACCCTTTACAATTTTCTTTATTCATCATTTATTACCTATTGATAATTTTATTACCTAATTTCAATATATCCTTTTTGTATAAGAAGACCTTTTGGGTTTATAACACTTACTTTCAGACTGACTAAAGCCTCCCACATTTTCTTCCAAGCAGAATACCAGCCTACATCTCAAACTCCTTACTCTAATGCTTCCAGTTAATTTACTTTTGGACGGCGTTTTTAGCTTTTGGGTTTGCGG
>NZ_KV812086.1:0-338 GCF_001813335.1 Neisseria sp. HMSC055H02
CCTGCTTCCTGTGGGTTCAAAAGGGTTGATTCTGAAGCATATCGTGATTAATGACGAAGACGAGCTTTTGAGGATTTGGTGTAACCGACGAAAAATTTATTTTTACCGATACCGGATATTGAAAGCCACCCCAATTGTGCGGAACATTTTACTGCATAAGGCATGGCAGGAAATTTACCGGATAAATGAAATATGCCGTAACACTTCATTTGAAATTTCCATATGCCACCGTCTAATGGAAGACGAATAAACATCCAACCGAGCTTTTATCTACTAGAGCTAATAAAAGGTCTCTTTTTCTCTTTTTTTGTTCATTGCTATAATTGTCCATTTACATT
>NZ_KV812087.1:0-573 GCF_001813335.1 Neisseria sp. HMSC055H02
AGGGCCGCTGATTGAGGAAAAAGCGGTGGAGAAAGTCGAGCAGCACATCGCCGACGCCCTCTCCAAAGGCGCAAGCTGCCTGACCGGTGGCAAACGCAGCGCATTGGGCGGAACGTTTTTCGAACCGACCGTCTTAAGCGGCGTAACGGCGCAAATGGCGGTGGCGCGCGAAGAAACTTTCGGGCCTTTGTGTCCCGTGTTCCGCTTTGAAACCGAAGCCGAAGTCATCGCGGCTGCCAACGATACGGAATACGGTTTGGCGGCCTACCTCTTCACTTCCGACACTGCCCGACAATGGCGCGTTGGCGAAGCCTTGGAATACGGCATGGTCGGCATCAATACCGGCCTAATCAGCAATGAAGCGGCACCGTTCGGCGGCGTGAAACGCAGCGGGCTGGGACGCGAAGGCAGCAAATACGGTGCGGACGAATATTTGGAATTGAAATATTTGTGTATCGATGTGGCGGATTGAGTTTGCTACTAGAATCAACAGGTCGTCTGAAAACAAATTTCATTGAAACCTTGTTTTCAGACGACCTTTTTCATATAGTGGATTAACAAAAATCAGGACAA